>JADFQH010000018.1:0-4855 GCA_022561895.1 Methanobacteriota archaeon
AGCATGGGCTTGAGCGAGACGGTGGCGTAAGTGCCCATGCCCTGCATCACCCGTCGCAAGAGGTCATCGTCTTTCGAAGGGGGATGGAGCAGAATATTCTCATTCGCCGCATCGATAGACACGTCGGTGATCAGCGAGAAAAAGTCGTATTGATCCCCCTGGATGACCACAAACGTCCCGGCGACGACGTCCTCGATAGACTCCGCCGCATCGAGTTTCATCTCGACGCCCTGGTTGAGCGAGCCGTGCGTGATGACGCCGATCTTCTGGGGGCGGTCGTTCGGGATGGTTTCCATCGTTGCAGGCGGGAAGGGACGTGTGTGCCTTTGTTTGGGGAAGTCATGAGTCATTGGTCACTGGTCATTATTGGTTTTTTCCAATGACCAATGACCAATGACCAATGACTCATGACCAATGACCGCGAGCAGAGCGAGCTATTCATCATCCTTCTTGAGAAAATCCACCGCCTTCTCCGTCAGCAGGCCGGTGACGACGATGGCGACGATCTCGCCGAGGGTGCCCAGCACCAATTTGCGGAAGAACAGCTTGATGGCTCGGGGCAAGAGCAGGATGCCGAAGAGGGTTCCGAAAAAGCCGAGGAGCACCTTGACGAGCGGGTCGTTCAGCGGCGACCGTTGGGGAGGGCCGTTTGACATGGTCGTTGGGCTGGATAAGCGTGAAAAGGGTAATATAATTATCGAATGTCGAACAAGACACGAGCCCCCGGATCCCGGATCAAGCCTGCCCCTTGGTTCTCCTGCGAAGGCAGGAGGAAGGCAGGGGGCCGGGACAGTCCGGGGCAGGCTCCGGCGACGGACGAAGTAAATTCAAACCCGATCACGTTCTCGAATGGCCAACTGCCCGCAGGCCGCGTCGATGTCCTGGCCGCGGCTGCGACGGACGGTGACGGTGACACCGCGATGCACCAGGATGCGGATGAAGGCATTCAAGTGCGCCTCGGGCGTGGGTTCGAAGCCCAGGCCCTCGACGGGGTTGTACATGATCAGGTTGACCTTGCTCGGCGCCCAGGCCACCACGTCGGCGAGGTGACGAGCGTCCTCGGCGGTGTCGTTGAAGCCGCGAAACATGCAGTATTCGTACGTGATGCGGCGGCCTGTGGCGCGGGTGTAGTGCTGGATGGATGCCTTGAGCGCCGTCAGGTCGGTGACGACGGCGCGGTTGACGGGCATGATGCTGCTGCGTTTGGCGTCGGTGGGAGCGTGAAGCGAGACGGCCAGGTTGACGCGTGGCTGGTCGTCGGCGAGTTGCTTGATGCGGCGGGCCAGCCCCACCGTCGAGACCGTGATGCGCCGGGGCGAGAGGCCGACGCCCTCGGGGTGGGTCAGGAGGGTGATGCTGCGCAAGACGTTGTCGTAGTTGAGCAGCGGCTCGCCCATGCCCATGAAGACGACGTTGGTGACGCCGCGCCCGTAGCGCTTTTGCGCCAGCGCGTTCATCGACCAGACCTGGTCGAAGATCTCACCGGCGGTCAGGTTTTGCTGGAAGCCCATCAGGCCCGTGGCGCAAAACGAACAGCCCAACGCGCAGCCGACCTGGCTCGAGACGCAGACCGTCAGTCGCTTTGCCGCGCCGGTATCGTCGAAATCAGGGATGAGGACGGCTTCGATCTGGCGGCCCGACGAGAGCGTAAAGAGCCCTTTGGCTGTCTCGTCCCGGGCCGTCTGTAGCTGAGCCCGGGCAATGGTGTCGATCTCGGCGAGGTCGGCGTCCTGACCGGCTCGGCGGGAATTCAAGCGGCTGGTGATCTGTCCGTCGCTTTTTCCCTCGGAATCAACCTCGACGATCCGACGGACGGAAAGCCCCTCCTCGACGAAGACCGCCGACGTGCGCTTCGCAACGCGCTCACTACCCTCGAATAGCCCCGGTACTTATCACCGCCCGTGACGACCCGGTCTCATGGCAGACGACGCGATGACGCGGTTTTCAGTACCGGACACGGACGCACTCCCCGCTGACCTAAAAGAGCGCATCGCAGCAGAGACGGAACGCGCCGGCTTTACGCCGAACGTCTTTCTCGCGTATGCGTTTCGGCCCTCCCATTTCCGAGCCTTCTTCGCCTACTACGACGCCCTCGTCGAGGACACCGAGTTAGATAGAAAAGAAATCGAGATGATCGTCGTCGCCGTCTCGGGAGTGAACCATTGTTACTACTGTAATGTGGCCCACGGCGCACTCGTCCGAATCTACAGCGAGAACCCCGAACTCGCAGATCAGTTGGTCGCGAACTACCGGACTGCGGAAATATCGGAAAAACACCGCCGGATGCTGGATCTCGCGGTCAAACTCACCGAATCGATGGAAGAAGTCGAAGAGGCGGATTTCGAGCGACTGCGGGAGGTCGGGTTCTCGGAGAAAGCGATCTGGGACATCGGTTCCGTAACGAGCTTCTTCAACCTTTCCAACAGAATGGCCCACTTAGCGGATATGCGTCCGAACGAGGAGTTCCACACGATGGGTCGTTAGCCGTTGACTTCGTAGCCAGCCTCCTCGATGGCGGCTCGCAGTTTCTCATCGCTGGCCTCACCCTCGATTCTGACGACACCCGTCTCGTTGTCGGCGCTCGCTCCATTGACCCCTCCGAGTTCTTCCAACGAATCGACGACGTTCTGCTCACAGCCCTCACAGCTCATGCCGCTCATAAGGGCGGTTGTAACTGTTTGCCGCTGATCGCTCGTGCGGGTCAGCGATCAGCGGTAAGAGACTACAACCGCCCTTATCACGTTCAGCGTTCGAGTCACACATTCGTCTATGTGCGCGGATCTTTTCCCCGTTGTCCCTTCTGATCGGCAGTTCGTTCGTCCGTTCACTAACGAATCGAAAGCAAAAGCGGCGAAGCAGTTTTGTTTTCTCGAACTGAAACGAGGCCATGAGCGCGCTCGACGAAACTGATCTCCGAATCCTTCGACTGCTGAGCGAGAACGCCAGACGGCCCTACAGCGAGATCGGCCAGATAGTAGAACTCTCGCCACCTGCGGTTTCTGATCGCGTCTCGAAGCTCGAAGAGCATGGGATCATCCGGCGCTTTACGCTGGATCTCGACAGATCGAAGCTCCGACAGGGCACACCAGTACTGGTAACGCTCGCGGTCGAACCCGGCAAGGTCGGAGAGGTACGAGAAACGCTACTCTCGCTCGACGGCGTCGAACACGTCTTTTCGACCGCCGGGGGGCGGGTCGTCGTCAACGCCCACGCGCCGACGGAAGACGTCCAAACGTGGCTGTTCGACCGCGTCGATCCCGACCTCGTTCGAGAGGTCGAGGTCGAACTGCTTTCGAGTACCGACTGGGCCGTCCAGGTCGGCGGCGAGGCCGCCTTCTCGCTTTCCTGTGTCGAGTGTGGCAACGAAGTCGGTGCTAATGGAACGTCCCGCCGGATCGACGGCGAGCTAAAACACTTTTGCTGTCCCTCCTGTGAGACGCTCTACGTCGAACAGTACGAGGAGCTCGCCTCCGGCGCGGATTGACCTTCGAATCACTAGCCAAGAGATCAAACCGCCTTCGAATTCAAAGAGCAATCGGAATGAACGAGGGACCCTTCTAGTCAGATAAGGTGAGACCGTGAGAACACAACTAGAAATTTCGGGCATGTCGTGTGCGACCTGTTCGGGCACCATCGAGGACGCAGTTAGGGATCTCGATGGGGTTCGGGAGGTCGACGCGAACTTCGCCACCGACGAGGCGATGGTGGAGTACGATCCCAGTACTCTCTCGCTCGCCGAGATCTACGCAACGATCGAAGAAGCGGGCTACGATCCCGAGCGGGCGACGCGAGCGATCGAGATTTCGGGGATGTCGTGTGCGACCTGTGCCGAGGCGAGTAAGGAAGAAATCGAAGGCGTTTCAGGGGTGCTCAGCGCGAGCGTCAACTTCGCCTCGGACGAGGCTCACGTCGAGTACGCCCCCGGCGCTACCGATTTCGAGCAGGTGTATGACGCGATCGAGGACGCCGGCTACGAGCCGGTCCGCGAGGAGGGCGACGGGGACAGCAAAGAGGAAAGCGTCGCCGAGCGCGAGGTGAAAAAGCAGTGGCGACTCGTCGTCTTCGGCGGGCTTCTGACGCTCCCGTTTCTCCCCATCATGGTCGAGATGCTCGCACCGATCTCGATCCTCCCCCACGAGATCTTCGGGATCGAGATGGGCTGGTTCGAGTTCGCCCTCGCGACCCTCCTGATGGCAACTCTGGGAAAGGAGTTCCTCAAAGGAGCGTGGCGCGCATTCTCGAAGAACCGCCGGGCGAACATGGATACGCTCGTCGCGATGGGCACCTCCGTGGGCTACGTCTACTCGACGGCAGTCCTCGCGGGAGCCATTACCGGCGGCCTCTACTTCGAGGCCGTCGCCTTCATCCTCTGGTTTATTACATTAGGAAACTGGCTCGAAGCCCGCTCGAAGGCCCAGGCCAGCGACGCCCTCCGAAAGCTCCTCGAGATGGAAGCCGAGGAAGCCACCGTCGTTCGCGACGGCTCCGAAAAAACGATCCCACTCAAAGAGGTCGAGGTCGGCGACCTGATGAAAGTGCGACCCGGCGAGCGAGTCCCCACGGACGGCATCGTACGGGACGGTAACAGCGCGGTCGACGAGTCGATGGTCACCGGCGAGTCAGTCCCCGTCGAAAAGAGCGAAGATGACGAGGTCGTTGGCTCGACGATCAACGAAAACGGCGTGCTGCTCGTCGAAGCCACGAGAGTCGGTGAGGACACCGCGATCCAGCAGATTGTCGAGCGGGTCAAGGAGGCACAGTCGCGCCAGCCCGACATCCAGCGCCTCGTGGATCGCGTGAGTGGCTACTTCGTCCCCGCGGTGATCGCAAACGCCGCCCTCTGGGCGCTTCTTTG
>JADFQH010000018.1:4865-10471 GCA_022561895.1 Methanobacteriota archaeon
CGTCGAATGGCTCCCGCTCTGGGCGCCGGTCGGCGGCGGGCCGGTGGCCGGTGGGGTCCCGATCACCGAGTTCTCGATGGTCGTGCTGGCGAGCGCGCTGTTGATCGCCTGCCCCTGCGCGCTGGGACTTGCGACCCCGGCAGCGACGATGGTCGGATCGACCATCTCGGCCACGAACGGCGTGCTGTTCAAGGGCAGCGACGTGCTCGAAAAGGCCCGCGGGATCGACACCGTCGTCTTCGATAAGACGGGAACGCTGACCCACGGTGATATGGCGCTGACCGACGTGATTCCCGCAAGCAAGACGAGGACGGACGGTGGCGGCACCGCGTCGAACGGCGGTGAGCAATCCGTCGGATTGCGATCCGACGAGGATCGGAGATCCGACGGCGGACTCGTACAGGAATCAGCGGTGTCCGAGGAGGTCGTCCTCGCAAGCGCGGCAAGCGCCGAATCCGGCTCCGAGCACCCGCTCGCCCGCGCGATCGTCGAGGGGGCGCGAGAGCGCGGACTCGAACTCGATGATCCAAGCGAGTTCGAGAACGTTCCCGGTCACGGGATCCGCGCCGAGGTCGATGGCGAGGAGGTGCTGGTCGGCAACCGCAGGCTCATGCGCGAGTCGGGGATCGATTTAGCTGGTATAGAAGCGACGATGGAGCGCTTAGAGAGCGAGGGCAAGACCGCGATGCTGGTCGCGCGCGAGGAGGAACTCCTCGGGATCGTCGCGACCGCCGACACCGTCAGGGAGAGCGCAAAGGAGACCGTCGCCGCCCTACTGGAGCGCGGTCTCGACGTGGTGATGCTCACGGGCGACAACGAGCGCACTGCCCGCGCGGTCGCCGAGGAACTCGGTATCGAGGAGGTGCGCTCGGAGGTGCTGCCCGAGGACAAGGCTAACGTTCTCACCGAGATCCAGTCGGGCGAAAGCCGGGCGATGATGGTCGGTGACGGCGTCAACGACGCACCCGCACTCACCACCGCCCATATCGGCGTTGCCATCGGCTCCGGAACGGATGTCGCCATCGAATCCGCGGACGTCACACTAATGCGCGACGATCCCGCAGACGTACTGAAGGCGATTCGGATCTCCGAAGCCACTATCAAAAAGGTTCACCAGAACCTCTTTTGGGCGTTCGTCTACAACGCCACGCTGATCCCGGTCGCCTCGCTCGGTCTGCTCAACCCCGCGCTCGCGGGGCTTGCGATGGCCGGTTCGTCGGTCTCGGTGATGACCAACAGCCTCGCGTTCCGGAGCTACGATCCCCACGAGGAGTACGGACTCCTCGGGCGGTTTCGGTAGCCGTGTTTAACTGTATGTTAATCATCAGTAAACACAAAACTTACTCCGTCGGAACAACGTTGTACAGACGCTGGGAGATAGCAGACTCTGAGGCCATAGACGACCTGCAATTGGCGTGACACACCACGACCATCCCCAGCACGACTCGTCGGTCACGCTGAGGCCGTGACTGACATGCCGCGGACGGAAGGGATACGGTTCGAACCGTCCCCCTTTTTCGCGATGACCCTACTCGCCGAGCTCTGCGACCTCGCACTCCCCGGAGTCGGCATCGACGTGAACGTTGAGCTGTGTTTCACCGGACTCGGCCTGGACGATCCACGTCGAGGTTTCTTGGTGGGCGTCCCCGACCGTCGCCTCCTCGTAGCCCGCTTCGGTCAGCGCATCCCGCGCTACTTCGGTCGCCTCATCAGCGTTATCGACGGACATGCGTGAACGTAGGCGATCCACGCGAATAAATGGCGGTGTGGGAGGCGGTGTCGAGATGCAGTGTCGAAGCCATTTGAGCCTCGGGGGCGGACGAGAGACGGTTGAGCTACACAAAGCCAACTACACGGATGTCGAACCGGTCGCAGAGTCGATCTACTTCCTGCGCGATGCGCTCGATTGTGAGAACCTCGGGATCACCCTCGTCGAGTGCGAGCCGGGCTGGTCGGGCAAGGAACACGATCACGCCGAGAACGGCCAAGAGGAGGTGTACCTATAGTAACCATTGAACGTCACTACACACCCGTGTGCGGATTCGCGGCCAGCGCCGGGAGCGCTGGCCGTCAGCGTCCACACGGTGTGCAACGGGTTTCAACGACTACTAGAGCGAACCGAGATCGGGAGCGACTCAACTCCATAAATAAACGAGCTGCGTACCGGCGACAGCTCTTCAGTGTGGATCTCGATCTCGCTCGTTTGATCGAGCAGCTCTCGGAGTGCGATTTTCGCCTCCAAGCGAGCGAGCCCCGCACCCAGACAGAAATGCGAGCCGTAGCCGAACGCGATATGCTGGTTCGGCCGGCGATCGGGGACGAACTCGTGAGGGCTGGCGAACTGCTCGCCGTCGCGGTTCGCAGCGCCGAGCCACGTCACGATCCCGTCGCCTGCGCTGATATCGTGATCGCCCAGTCCGGTGTCCGTCGTCGCCACCCGGAACAGCGCTTGGACCGGCGATCGGTATCGAAGCACCTCCTCGATCGTCGTCCTCATATCGAGATCGTCCTCCCGAAGCGCGTCCATCGTTTCGGGGCGTTCTGCAAAACAGCGCAGGGCGTTCGTGATGAGGTTCGTCGTGGTGATGTTGCCCGCAACGAGCAACAGCATACAGAAGCCGAGTATCTCGCGCTCGGTGAGTTCCTGCCCGTCGGTTTCGGCCTCGATGAGTGCGGTGATGAGATCGTCGCGTGGATCGTTTCTGCGGATCTCGACCATCTCCGCGAAGTAGTCCGTAAGCTCCCCGAGAACCCGCTCTTGGCGCGCTTGAAACCGTTCGAGGGCGGCTTCACTCTCGCCCTCGGGTCGGGCGACCAGCGCGTCGGACCACTCCTTGAACTGGCCGCGGTCCTCGCTCGGAACGCCGAGCAGCTCGGCGATGACGATCACCGGCATCGGGTAGGCAAGCCCCTCGACCACGTCCAGCTCGCCCCCCACAAGAGCGTCATCGAGCAGGTCGTCGGTGATCTCCTCGATCCGCGGGGCGAGATCCGAGACCGCGTTCGGTCGGAAGAACTCCTCGACGACCGCACGAAGTCGGCGGTGGTCCGGCGGATCAGTGAACAGAACGGTGTCCATGATCGGGGACTGCTCTTCTTCGGGCACGTCGAACTGTGGAGTGTTCTGCGGATCGGAGGAGAACACGGAATCGTTTCGGAGGACTGCCTTGGTGTCTTCGTAGCGAAACACGTCCCAGATCTCCCGGTTCGCGTCGTAGCGAATCGGCTCCTCGGCGCGCATTCGTTCGTACCACGAAAACGGTTCAAGCCACCCTTCGCGGGTCGAAAGCTCCTCGGGAAACGTTGCAAGCGGTGCCTCGGGATCGGCTGCGCTCATACTGTCTGTCGGAACCGAACGACTACCCTCTTTGTGGAACCGATAGACCTACTGATAGTATTTACAGCCCGTGTTCGACCGCCAGCCCGGTCTCCTCAGCTACTCTCGGTTGGAATATAGTACTGTCGGATGTTGTCAATCACCACTCTCGGGCCCGTTTCACGCCGCTTTTGGCCGTCCGGATCGTACGCCGAGAATGAGATGAACTCCGACTCGGCCCTCGGGCGCAGAAGCGTGTTGCGAGCAGTCGGTGCGCTTTCGCTTGGCGCACTCGCGGGCTGTACCGACGCCGGCAACGGCGGCGTCGAGGAAGCCGACTACGAGACGATCCCCGACGGGGAGGAACCCGACTACGAGGGGTGGCTCGACGCCGCAGAAAGCTACGACGGCACCGCGGATTTCCGTGGCGAAGACGAGGTCACGGTCATGGTGGGAACCGGCAGTCGCGGCTACTCGTTTTCGCCCGCCGCGATCATGATCGACCCCAATACTACTGTGATCTGGGAGTGGACCGGCGACGGCGGCGGGCACAACGTCGAGGAGGAAAACGGCGAGTACGAAAGCCCGATCGAGACCGACGAAGGCTATACGTTCGAACACGCCTTCGAGGAGCCGGGGATCTCGCGGTACACCTGCGTTCCACACGATCAACAGGGGATGCGCGGTGCGGTCACGGTCGAAGAGTGATCGGGTGTGTCGTCCCTGATCGAAGCGTAGTAGAAAACCGCGAGCGTTTTACTCGATAGTCGAGAACACGACCTGTGGAGAACGTCACCGACCGAACGAGCAATCCATTCGGGATGCGCCCGCCGTGTGAGAGGCCCTGCTCTGAGGAGGTAGCGGCGGTCTTCGGCTACGGCGACCCGAACGCCGATTTTCACGTCATCGGCGACCACCCCGATATCCACGGCGGCGCGAACACTGGTGTTCCGTTTACCGACTCGCGTGCCGGCGAGGCGATTCAACGTACTCTCTTCGAGACCGGGTTTGCAAGCGCGCCCTACACGGCGGAACCCGAACTCGACGACTGTTTTCTGAGCTATCTCCACATGTGCTGTCCGCCCGACGGACGCGATCCCAGTGGGAATGCATACGGCGACATGGAGCGGTTTTTCGACGCCGAACTCCGGGCGATCGCCGCCCACGTCCTCTTGCCGGTTGGGCCGCGCGCGATGGAGTACGTTATCGAGCACTACACCGCTCAAAGGGAACGCATCGAGATCGATATGGACGGGCTTCACGCGAGCGAGATCCGCGGCAGCGGCTTTCTCGTCGTCCCGGTTCAGGAGCCGACCGACTGGGAGGAGGGCGACGGCCAACGGCTGATCGACTCCCTACTCGCTATCCGCGGCAGCGATTATCGAAGAACCGCGGATCTGAGTCGGTTCCTGGGAAGCGACGACCTTTACTTCGTGCGCTGATCTACTGAGTCCAGTGTGTTCGTCGTCCGGTGGTTAAGTACCCTCCCCCTGTCGATCGGTAGTTCCTTTTTCCCGCGCGGCGAGGCGGGCGTATGGTCACCGCCACCGTCTGGAACGAGTTTCGCCACGAACGCGAGGACGAGACGGTCGAAGAACAGTATCCCAACGGCATTCACGAAGTTATCGCGGAGTTCCTCGGAGAACGGGGGTTCGACACCCACATCGCGACTCTCGACGAACCCGAACACGGACTCAGCGAGGAGGTTCTCGACGACACCGACGTTCTCCTGTGGTGGGGTCACGCCGCCCACGACGAGGTGAGCGAGGAGATCGTCGACCGGGTTCACGAGCGCGTGCTCGACGGGATGGGGCTACTTGTACTGCACTCCGCACACTACTCGAAGATTTTCAAACGGCTGATGGGAACCTCGTGTTCGCTCAAGTGGCGCGAAGCCGGCGAAAAGGAACGCCTCTGGGCCGTCGAGCCGAGTCACTCCATCACAGCGGGAATCGAGGAGTTCATCGAGGTTCCCGAGGCCGAGATGTACGGCGAGCGATTCGACGTCCCCGCGCCCGAGACGCTCGTTTTCACCTCCTGGTTCGAGGGCGGCGAGGTCTTTCGCTCGGGCTGTTGTTATCGCCGCGGCTCCGGGAAGATCTTTTACTTTCGACCGGGCCACGAAACGTATCCGATCTACCACCAGCCCGAGATCCAGCGGGTGATCGGCAACGCCGTCGAGTGGGCCGCACCTACCGGCGGGCAGGAGCCGACGTTCGGCGAGCGCGAACCGCTAGAACCGCTCGATTAGAGTAGTAGTGGACTTCCGAACGCGATCAACAGACCAACG
>JADFQH010000018.1:10481-18903 GCA_022561895.1 Methanobacteriota archaeon
GAGAAGGACCGCGAAGCCGATCCCGACCTGTCCCATCGTGTAGGGGCTTTGGGGTGCGGTCGTCCGCTCTGCGAGCGGGGTTTTCGTCTCGGTCTCTTTGTCGGGTGAACTCACTCGCGCTTCCTGTGCGCCCGGATCCTCGTCGGTCATTCCGGTCGCCTCGTCGCCCGTGGCGTCGACTCGGTCCTCGGCTTCGGCTCGCTCGTCGGGAACGTGGTCGTCGTTGCTCATACGCGATTTTGCGCCCGCCGCGGACTTAAACGCACCCATCCAGTCGAAACCCTCAACCCTCCTTCCGGCGACTCTCAGATAGATGCTGACCAAACGGATCATTCCCTGTATCGACGTGGATGTAGACGAGAACGGCGAGGCGGCCGTCTACACCGGCGTCAACTTCGAGAACCTGAAGTACACCGGTGACCCCGTCGAGATGGCGAAAGCGTACAACGAATCGGGTGCCGACGAGTTCGTCTTCCTCGACATCACCGCCTCGGCGGAGGGCCGAGAAACCATGCTCGATACCGTTTCCTCGGTTGCCGACGAGGTGTTCATCCCCCTGACGGTGGGCGGCGGGATCAGGGTGAAAGAAGACATCAAAGAAACCCTCAGAGCGGGGGCCGATAAGGTCTCGATCAACACCGGCGCGCTCGAACGACCCGAACTCATCACCGAGGGCGCACGCGCCTTCGGCAGCCAGTGCATCGTCATCAGCGTCGACTCCAAACGCCGGTTCGACGAGCGGGGCGAGCATTACACGAAAATCGACGGCGAATCCTGCTGGTTCGAGTGCACCGTCAAGGGCGGGCGCGAGGGCACCGGCATCGACGTGATCGAGTGGGCCGCCGAAGCCGAGAACCGGGGTGCGGGCGAGTTGTTCGTCAACTCGATCGATACCGATGGCACAAAAGAAGGCTACGACGTTCCCGTCACAAAGGCGGTCTGTGAGTCCGTCTCCACACCCGTGATCGCCTCGTCGGGCTGTGGCGGTCCCGAGGACGCCTACGAGGTGTTCGAGGAAGCAAACGCCGACGCCGCGCTCGCGGCCTCGATTTTCCACTTCGGTGAATACTCCATCGAGGAGGTAAAGCAGTATCTCGATGACCGAGAGGTTCCGGTTCGGTTCTGACCGACCGTTTCTCGTTTTCCCCTTCCTGTCTAGTAATCTCCCTATCTCTGTGACAAGAATTATTAAATTAGATTAGACATATAATAACCGTGCTACGGACAACAGCGAGAGACCCACTGGATGTGGCGGTCGTCGGGGCGGGACCGGCGGGGATCGGCGTCAGCGCGGCGCTCGCCGAACTCGATCTCGACGTATGGCTGTTCGATCGGGAGGCGGTCGGCGCGTCGTTTCGGGCATGGCCCGAGGAGATGGTCCTGACGGCCGTCTATCTCGCCGGGGTGTCGTTGCCGTGTCTCGTGACCGCGATGACCGTCGCCAGAGAAGTGTCGGTACGGTTCGTCGCGGGGATGCTCGCTCGGCAGTCGGCGGCCGCCTGTGTGGTCGCCGCGCTGCTCGCGCACGTCGGTCCGCTGTTCGGAGAATTGCTCGCCTGACTCAGGCCGCGGCGAAGGCGTCGCGGAACGAGTCGGTCGTGTTCTGGATCTCCGAAGCGGCAGCGGCGATCGCGTCGAGCGGGTCGATTCCTTCGGTCGTCACCGTCAGCACGGGATCGGTTTGACCGCCCGACTGCTCGGGATTTACGTCGTAGGTCGCGGCCATTACTCCCTCGGTTTCGAGCAACGCGCCCTTCAGAACGTTCATGAAGGTGTGGTCCTCGCCGGCGATCTCCAAATCAAGTTCCTGATCCTCGCGCGAGAGTACACGTAGTTCCATGGTGCTCGGTTGGTGTGTGGCGCGTTTCAATTTTGCGATAGCGCGGGGAGTCCGTTCCACAAACGCGCGCTGTGCGCCTCGCTCCCCTCGCCCTCATCCACGAATTCGTTTCCTGAGTGCTGGCCGCGAAACGAGATCACCGCACCGCAGACCGTAACATGGGTTGGGGTTTCGTGGCTCTGTCGAAACGTCTGTAACACATCGAAAAACGGGGTGACAGCGGCATTGATCCCGTCGTGCTGGTACACCGCCAGTCGTGACCGATCGTCCATCGGATCCGAATGTCGTCGCGTAAACAGTGTTTGACGACCAATAGCATGGCTGCCCAGCGTCCATACCCCGTTCTAAAAACGTAAAACAAGTATCCCTTATTGCGAAAAATCATTTCAGTAGGAATAAGGTTTCGACCGCAAGAAGCACAACTGTCAATCCATTCCACCACGTACCGGCTCCCATGTCGGTCGTGGGCGATCCGGTCACACTCCTCTGGCAGTGCCTTCTCGTCGTCGCTGTCGCGCTTTCGGTCCGAGCGGTTTCCGGACTCGCCGATTCGAACCACCGGATCCGAGATGCGCTCACCGAACGGTTCTATCTCGGCGTTCCATGGGGGTCGTTGCTCGTTTTCGGGGGTGTACTCTCGGTGTATCTGTTCGTTCAGGGCGGTCTCTGGCAGCCCGACGAACCGCTCTCGATCCCGTTTTCGGCGTGGTCGTACTTCTACCCCCTTGGAGTGCTGCTCTCCAGTTTTTCCCACGCCAACGCCTCTCACCTCGTCGGAAACCTCACCACTGCGCTCGTGTTCGCACCGCTCGCCGAGTATATCTGGGGACATCACTCGGCGGGCGAGCGCGCGCGCGACGATCCTCGGGTACGGGCGTTCGTGCTCTTTCCACTCGGGGTCTTCGCCGTCGGAATCGTCATGAGCGTGTTCGAGTGGGGACCGGTCATCGGCTTTTCGGGCGTGGTGTTTGCCCTGATCGGGTTCGTTCTCGTTCGCTACCCGCTTCTGACGGTGATCGCCCTCTCGGCCAGAAGCGCGGTTCGCACCCTTTCGGACGCGCTTTCCGATCCCGTCTCCATCGTCGAGGTGACCGCAAGCGTTTCCCCGCCGTGGTGGTACGGGATCGCGGTACAGGGCCACGCGCTCGGGCTGTTCGTCGGCATTCTCCTCGGGACCGCCCTCCTTCGCCGCCGAGGGGTCGAGCCGGACCCGCTCAGGCTCTGGCTCGGAACGTTTCTCACCACGCTCTCGCTTTCGCTGTGGGCTATCTGGTGGGTCCGCGGCGCGGCGACGTACGTCCTCTATCAAGCCCTCGGGATCGTCCTCGTCCTCGCGCTCTCGCTTCTGGTGACCGCCGCACTCACCGCAAGCGACCATCCCCTCGTTGGCGATCTGACCAGACGACAGGCGGCAACCGCAGCGCTCGTTGCCCCCCTCGTCGTCATGTGTCTCGTCGCCGTTCCGCTCAATCTCGCGGTCGTCGAGGACGAACCCCGCGACGCCGCCCTCGAGAGCGGGGATTACACCGTCTTCTACGCGGAGGATGTCGAAAACGAGATGTTTTCCGTGGTCGAGATCGAGGCGTTCGGCGAGAGTACAAACGTAACCACGAGCGGCGTGATCGTCACGAGTCCCGAACGACACGTCTGGGGTCAGCAGATCTCGGTCTCGGAGCTCGAAACCCACGGCGAAGCAACGATCAGAATCGGCGGGCTGACGTGGAGCGAGACCATCGACGCCGAGCGGGCGGGCTGGGAAGTGGGTGATGAACGGGTGTATGCGATCTGGTTCGAGAGCGCTGGCGAGCGAACTCATGCATACGATTCGGAACCCGAACGCACCGATGCGATCATCGACGGCCGGACGATCACGCTCGATGCCGAGGCGGGAACGTTCTTCATCGAAGTCGAAAACGAAATCGGGACTGAGCGCGGCGAGGTTCCAGAGGCGGGTGAAAACGTCGAGATAGATGGGTTGGAGATCGAAAACGACGACGGGACGCTCATCGCAAACGACGGCGAGACAGCAGTTCCAGTAGCACAGGAAGAAACCTACGTCCCGCGCCAGGACGACCTGTAACACTCCGCGCGGATCGTTGCCCGCTCCTTTTTGTGAAACTCGAACTGGTTCGTGAGATCGAATGCGAGTTCGTACGCATGGGTTACCTCCCCACCGTGATCCCCGACGAACGACTCGACGAACTCGCGGCTCCCGGCGTTGTGGATCGAGTAGATCGTGTCCGCGATCTCGCTTGCGGCGTCGAGGAACCGCCGATCAGCGCCCCGGTTACCCCGCTGTGCACCGAACGGCGGGTTCATCAACACGGTCGCGTTCGAGAGGGAGATCGGCAGTCGTCCGCCATCCCCACACAGCCAATCGATTTTCATTGGGAGGCCGACCCGCTGTTCGTTCCTTCGAGCTTCTTCGAGCACGTTTCGATCCGAATCGAGAGCGATCACTCGCTCGGCCCCCCTGAGTGCGGCCCCGATCGCGAGCACACCCGTACCGGTGCCGAGATCAACGACCACGGCATCGAGATCGCCCTGTAGATCCGCGAGATGAACGAGTTGCGAAGCGATCTCGGCGGGCGTGGAGTACTGCTCTCGTTCCGCTTGTGGCTCTTCGAACCCCCGAACCCGAGACAGCCGTTTTTCGAGCGCCCGCTTTGTCTCCATGCGAGAACGTGGCCCTCGACAACGAGAAATTTTAGGGTTCGAGCGCGAGCGGCCCGTCGAGTTCGAGGCTCACGCCCTCGCGCCGTGCGCGCTCGGCGCAGGCGGCGAGCGCGGGGCGGACTTTCCCCTCGTTCGTAACTTCGTCGAACGAAACGGTCAATGTCCCCGTTCCGAGAAACGAAGCGACCCGGATATGCTCTCGAATCCGTTCCGCTTCCTCCTGCGTCGAAAGCGAGCAGTCCGCCTCGAAACAGCTCTCGACGGTGAGGGCGGCGGGAACGAGCCGGTCTGCAGTCAATTTCGCCTTGAACTCGCGGAGATACTCGGGCGCGGTCGACTCCAGTGCGTCACCGTTCAGCCGGACTGGAGTGGTTTCCTCGGATCGACACGGCTCGACTGCGGAACGCTGTAGCGTGCTCATCTCGAACACTCATACACAGTGGATATACAAAAGCTTTTGTGAATGCACAGTAGTAATTACACGTTCGAGGGAAACGGCGCTCGCGGTTCGTTGTGCGCAAAAACGAGTGGTGCGAGAGCTACTCCTCTTCTGCTTCCGCCTCTTCCTCGCTGGCGCTGTCGGCCGTCGCGGGCGATTGGGTCGTCGCTTCCTCCTGTTCGTCCGAGCGGGCGGCGACGAGCGCACCGCGAGCGACGCTGTAAAGCGGCTCGCTCGCCTGCTCGACGCCGCTGATCGAGAACGGAATATTCGCGTCCTCGATATGGTCCTCGAAGAGCTTCTCGAACCCGCGCGGGCTGGAGGTGCCGCCGGTGACGACGACGGGCACGTCGAGATCCTCCTCGACGTCCTCGTCGTTGACCTCCCGAGAGATGTTCTCGATTACGTAGTCCAAGAGGTTCTCGTAGTAGATCGCGAGCGCACCTTCGACCCCGCCGATATCAGTTCTAAAGTCGAGTTTGAAGTCGTCTTCCTTGATCGAAGTCACCTTATCGACGGGCGTACCGGTGGCCTGGGCGGCCTGTTCGTCGATCCAGTCGCCGCCGCGCGCGACCGAGAAGGTCATCACTGGAACGGCGTAGTACGAGAGACAGACGTTCGTCATGCCCGCGCCGAAGCTGATGCCGAGTCCGGTAAAATTGTTGTCGGCGGGCTCCGAGTAGATGACCGCCATCCCCTCGTTGATCGGCTCGACATCGTAGCCCATGTCGTCGAGAAACGACTCGACGGTTTTCTCGTGATAGAGCGTCGAGAGTTCGGAGTCGATGGGATCTGCCGGACTCGAAAAGAACAGCCGCTCGTTTCGGTGGTCGGGTTCACCGACGACCTGCTCGGTGATGAGCTTGATCATCGGGATCGCCGATTGCTCGTTGCTCGAGAGAATCCCGTGTTGCATCGGACGGCGGGTCTCGCGGTTGAAGATGTTCGCGAATCCGAGCGCATCATCCCCGACCACGTAGACCCGATCATCCTTGCGAATGTGCAGTACGTCGCTTCGCGAGAGCATCTGTTCTGCCATGTCCGAGTACTCGATCTCCACGAAGCTGTTTCGTTGCTGGACGAACACCGTTTCTGAGCCGTCTTGCTGGCCCGAAAGGATGTTCATCGTTCCGACATCAAGTCCTTTCGCCATAGTTATACGATATGCTGATAGATAATAAATCTATCTAAAAATAAGTTGATTAAAATAGCTATTCGGATCGGCCGAGGAGTCGATGGAGTCGCGTTCGGACGCGATCGAGGGGAGTGTCCTTCGTCGCGATCGCCTCCGCACGTTTGCGTTCGCGGAGCTGGGAGAGTGCAGCGGCCTGATCATCGGTGCCGCTGCCGGTGGCTTGGTCCGTCCGCCCGCCTTGAAGTCCCTGTAGGTTCGAGACGACGTTCTCGACTGCCCCGCCGGAGGCGCGCGTCGTGGTGGCCTCGACCTGGTCGAACGAGGAGCGATCGACGCCTTCAGCTCCGGTGTTGACCGCGAGTTTGCGGGTTTCCGTCCGCCGGACGCCGCCCCACGAGAGGTTTACGTTCGCCATCGCCTCGTCGATGTCGCGTGCAACCTGCTCGTCGGTGATCTCCTCGCGCGAATCGGTGTCTTCTGTGGCAGTAGGTTGGGATCGTTCGAGCTGGTGGGCAACGAGCGCCGCGCCGGTCGAGGCGACGACGATCGCAAGTCCGCTTGCATAGAGGGCGATCCCCTGTGCGCTGTAATCCGTCGCGCTCTGAACGTTCCAGTTGCTCGGGTAGACGGCGAGAAAAAACGCCATGGAGACGAGACAGACGACGAGTCCCGCACCCGCCGCGTAGAGCGCCCGCCTGCTCACCGGAAGCAACACGACGATGCCGAGCATTCCCGCCGGTAGTCCGAGCGAGGCGAAGACGACTGCAACCTGTCTAAGGGTCCAGTAGAACGTCGAGCCGGGTTCGACGCCCGCGCTCCACAGAAAGAGCGCGAGTCCACAGACCGCGAGCGCGACCCCGCCGAAAAAGAGGCTAAAGCCGGCGTACACGTCCGTTCGGGCGTCCGGCTCACCGATATACTGCTCGTACCACTCGAAGAGAACCGACTCGGGAGGGTCCGTAGCCATTAGCGAGCCTACGTCGCCCATAGTATCAATATCTTTTGGCTATTAGCATAGAAATTAGTAGTGTACTTGGGCGAGAGTATACAAGGCGGACGTTCGAGAGATCGGGTATGGCAGAACTCGACCCGCAGGTCGCTGCGTTGCTCGAAACGATGGAGACGATGGGCATGCCGCCGACGTACGCGCTCTCGGTCGAGAGCGCCCGCAACCGACTGGCCGAACTGTTCCAAACCGAGGGCGAATCCGTCGATCGCGTCGAGGACTTCGCCATCGAAGGCCCTGTCGACCCGATCCCCGTCCGTCTTTACGCGCCCGCGGGCGAGGACCACCCGCTGCTCGTGTTCTATCACGGTGGGGGTTGGGTAATCGGTGATATCGAGACCTACGATGCGGTCTGTCGCGCGCTTTCGAACGCCGCCGACTGTGCGGTGCTTTCCGTCGGGTATCGACTCGCGCCGGAACACGCGTTTCCCGCAGCAGTGGAGGACGCCTACGCGGCCCTCGAATGGGCTGACGAGTACGGGGATCGGATCAACTGCGACCCGACTCGAATAGCCGTTGGCGGCGACAGCGCCGGGGGCAACCTCGCGGCCGCAGCGGCGCTCATGAGCCGGGATCGGGATGGTCCCGAAATCGCCCACCAGCTTCTCGTCTACCCCGCCGTGGCCTCGCCCTCGATCCACGACTTTCCGAGCTACGAGGAGAATAGTGAAGGATATCTGCTCGAAGGCGTGAGCGTCGAGTGGTTTTTCGACCGGTATCTCCCCGACCCGGTCGACCACAGAAACGCCTACGCCGCGCCGTTGCTTGCTCGGGACTACTCGGATCTCCCGCCCGCGACCGTTCTCACCGCCGGGTTCGACCCGCTCCGGGACGAGGGCCGCGAGTACGCAGAGCGCCTGGACGCGGCGGGGGTTCCGGTCGAGCACCACGAGTACGAGGGGATGATCCACGGCTTCGTAAACCTGCTCGATCAGTTGGACGACGCGTGCGAGGCGATCGACACGATCGGCGAGGAGTTATGGAACAGCCGCCGGTGATCGGCTTGAGGAACCGTTCGGCTCGTCCTGAACAGTTGTGGCGGAAATACGATCTCCCGGACGAGACAAAACGTTAGTGTCCTCCGAACGCGTAGCCCCGCGTATGTCCGAACCGACGCTCGTCTACGACGACGACTGTGGCTTCTGTACGTGGTGGGCGGAGTTCTTCGAGGACCGATCCGAGATTCAGGTGGTCGGCTTCGAGGAACTCACGCCCGAACTGCACGATCGGCTTCCCGACGAGTACGAGCACTGCTCGCACGTCGTCACCGACGAACGGGTGTACTCCTGTGGCGCGTCGATCGAGGAGGCCTTTTCGCGGTCGAAC
>JADFQH010000274.1 GCA_022561895.1 Methanobacteriota archaeon
CAGCGCCGCCGCCGCCAGAGGACGGGCTTTTACCCGCCGCTGTACGTCTGCCGTTGCCATACTAGCTATTTGAAGTCCGGCGCTAAATGACCTCCCCTTTTGCTCGGCGCTACGAATCGACGGGCGCGCTCGGTCGCTCCGATTCGGTCGGTCGGACGACGATCTCTCCGGAGCTGTGGACCGATATCCGGTGGTCGAACGCCGTCCATTCGACGGAGCCACACCGCTCATCGACGTCTTCGATCGGTGAGAACAGCGCATCTAGCGCATCCGGATCGATATATCGGTAGAGCTGAAACTCGGTCGGATCGACCTGCGCAACCTCACAGAGCGCCAGTACTACGGCCGTCGACAGCGACTCCCGGTCGCTGTCGTACGTGGTCCGATACGTCTTATCGGTCGCTGCCGTCGTCACCGTTGAATCCTTGGTGCTCATTTCGGTCGTTATTCCAGTATTGGTCTAATTAAATATATATCTTTTCCTTAGTTATTTCACTGAACACGTTGAGAGGTGTGCTCGGGATGGTGGCTCCGTTCTGACTCGCAGTCCTCGCGTCTCGTCGCGCGTCGAGCCGCTCGGACGCCGATGAGACGGCAACAAGTGGAGAACGCCCGAATTTGAGCCGAAACCAGACGTACTCGTGCTCGTTTCGCTGCGCTCGGCTGGAAGGGTTCGAATCCGCACTCTTTTCAATCGCTGGCGCTCACGAAGATGTTCGCGCCAGCAGTATGGGACCGCCCGGATTTGAACCGGGGTCAACGGCACCCAAGGCCGCAAGGATACCAAGCTACCCCACGGTCCCGTACTCCGGATTTGGTGGGTAGAAAGGAAAACGTTTCGTTCTTATTGTTCCCCGATCATACACCGAGTATGGTCACTGCACTCGAAATTGGCGTTCTCATCGCCGTCCTCGTCCTCCTCCTCGGTTCGTACCGCGTGATTCACACCGTTCAACCGTTCATCGTCAACGCGGTCGTTGGCCTTCTCGTGCTGGTTCTCGCCTCTGCGTTTGGTTTCGGTGTCGAGATCACCGGGATCGTCCTCCTGATCGTCGCGATCGGTGGCCTCCCGGGTGCGATCCTCGTCATCCTCCTCGCATACCTCGGGATCGCCTTTACTCCCGTGTTACTGCTGTTCGGATTCGTGTAACTCCATCTCGGCGACGATCGCTCCGGGATCGTTCCCTTTTCGAATCCCATCGAGGATTTTGAACGCCTCGTCCGGTGCGAGAAAGTGGCGTGTGACGGCTCGTCCAAGCGGCGTCGGCGAGAGTCCGTCGATAAAGCCGTACTCCAGTAGTTTGCCGATCGCGTGTGTCGTGGGCACGTCACCGATCATCCGATCGTTGAGCGATTTCGCACGTTTTCCACCAACAGTAACGTTCGCAAGCGTCTCTTCGATCGCCGCCGACTCATTGTAGTGCGTCCTGACGGGCTCCATCTCGTCTTTCAGCAGGGTGAAGGCGACCTCGTCTTCGGTACCTTCCATACTCGAATGGTAGGAACAGTCGGGTTCTACAAGCAAGAAGACCTTCCCCCGGTCGTGGTAGTCCGGTCTGCCAGCGCGCCCGAGCATCTGATGAAACTCTTGGACTGAGAGCCACTCGATCCCCATCGCCAGCGAATCGAAGACGACCTGCGAGGCCGGGAAGTCGACACCGGCGGCGAGCGCGGCCGTCGTCACGACCGCGGCGAGATCCTGGTTCGCGAACTGCCGCTCGACCGACTTCCGTCGGCCGTAGTCCAGGCCCGCGTGGTACGGTGCCGCCGAGTACTCGAGTTTTCGCGAAATCTCGTGGCACCGTCGCCGAGAGTTGGTGAAGATGATCGTCTGCCCGCGATAGCCTTTCGAGGATTCGCGGTCGAACTCCCGTTTTACGAGCCGATTTTCGATTCGGGGCTTCTCCCCACCGTCGGCGAAGGTGACGTGGCGTTCGATCGGGATCGGGCGCTCCTCGAACTCGATAAGTCGGGCATCGAGCTTTCGTGCGAGCCAGTCGGGATTCCCAACGGTCGCAGAGAGATAGATCCACTGTGCGCCCCCGTAGCTCCCTCCCCTCGCAGCACGCTGCTCGCAGTAGTCCTTCAGTCGAGCGATCAGCCCATCGAGACGATGGCCCCGCTCGCCCTCTTTTAGGGTGTGGACCTCGTCGATGACGACGGTTCCGATATCACCAAGATCCTTCCCCGTGCGCAGTGCGTGGTCGATCCCTTCGTACGTACCGACGATCACGTCCGCACCCGGATCGAATCGGTTGCCGTCGTCGTTGATCCGGCTTGCACCCACCCGAAGGGTAACGTCGACGAACTCGCCGTAGGTGTCCCGAAAGTCCTCGTGTTTCTGGTTTGCGAGCGCCACGAGCGGGACGAGAAAGAGGGTTTTCCCCTCGCCTTCAAGAACGCGATCGATTCCGGCCATCTCTCCGACGAGGGTCTTTCCCGTAGCTGTTGCGCTCACGACGAGCTGATCTTCACCCTCGAACAGCCCGTTTTCGATGGCGAGGCTCTGTACCGGGAGGAGATCGTCGAACCGACCTTCGAGGAGATTCTGGAGTTTCGGATGTAACGAAAGCGAGGAAACCGAGACGGGATCGATCTCGTCGACCGTTGCGCTGATCTCATCGAACTTCGTGAGATCGGGATCGAGATGGCCCTTTAGTAGGTTCGTAATACGTTCTAAGTTCTGCACTTCGAGCAGGAGGTCCTTGAGACGGTCCTCTGCTGGGCCGGTGACGCCGCCTGCATACGAGAGTTCGCGTTCGAGTTCGCTGAAGGCACAGTCGGGGCAGATCTGCTCTCGACCGGTTTCGATGGCCGTCTCGCTCGTGATCGGGGAGTACCGGCCCGACGATGCACAGAGCCGACAGGTGCGGACGACCTTTGCGTCGAGCTGGTAGCCCGAAAGCATCTCCTGAACTCGTTTGCGATCTGCTCGTGCGGTCTGTTCGGAGATCCTGATTCGGCGTGCACCGCGGGCGAACTCAACGAACTCCTCGGGGCTGCGTGGCTCTTGAGTCGAATCGCGTTTGATCCGAAACGTTCCGGGACGGGGACCGGCGCTCGTCTCCTTGAGCGTGAGAACGGCCTGAAACAGCCGTTCGCCATCACGAATGGGAACCGCGAGATACTCCTTGCCCATGCCATGAACAAAGAGCGTCTCGACCCGCTGGCGCTGCGTTGACACTGACGGTCCTACGAACGCGAGCTATTTGTGCCTATCACTTGTGGCCGAGGCTTATTTGACGAGCGATATCTCGTCGTCCCCGTTCGGTACGGCACACAGAAACGCTCCGTGCTTGCTCCCGTCGTTTCTATACCAGTGGACCTCCCCTGCGGGGATTAGCAATGAATCGCCAGCCGAAACGGTGTACTCGGTCTCCCCGACACCCACGACGTACTCACCGTCCAGTACATACTGCTCGTGTTCGACCTTGTTCGTATGCTTTGGGACTTCGGCTTCGGGATCGAGCGTGAATCGCCGTAGCGCGAAGTTCGGCGCGCCGTCGCGTTCATCGAGTAACACGCCCCTCCGTAATCCATCCGTCGCGTCTACGGGTTCGTATTCGATCTCGTCCTCGCGGCGGATCGTTGCGTTGCTCATGAGTGACCTACCGGATGGAGTGAGGTCTCGTTTTCGGTCGCCGACGAACTGGCTTTTAAGCTGTCTGCCCTCCTAGGGCCGACAATGTTCAAAAGCTTCCGGATCGGCTCGCTTTTCGGGATCCCGATAAAGCTAGACGTCTCTTTTCTGCTGATCCTCCCGATTTTCGCATGGTTGATCGGCGCACAGATCGAACTCCTCGTCGGGCCGCTGAACGCCGTTTTTGGGACGGGTCTCGACGCCGCGCCGCTTACAGCCGGGTATCGACCGTGGATCCTCGGACTCACGGCAGCGATCGGCCTGTTCGTCGGCGTCGTCTTTCACGAACTCGGTCACTCGCTCGTCGCGATCCGGTACGGCTACCCCATCGACTCGATCACGCTCTGGATTTTCGGCGGACTCGCACAGCTTACCGACCAGCCCGACGACTGGAAACAGGAGTTTCTCATCGCTATTGCGGGTCCGATCGTCAGTATTCTCGTCGGCGTGGTCT
>JADFQH010000019.1:0-6761 GCA_022561895.1 Methanobacteriota archaeon
CGGAGTGTACGCGGAGGCGCTGACGAGCCGACGATTGTTCACGCTTCGACCGAGGAGTATGACGGACTCGATAGCGCCTCAGTCGAAATTCACGAGGATCGCATCGTTCACAAGGCCAGTGGGACCGCCACAGCCACGGAGGAAGGCAGTGGAGCATCCGATCCTGACGGGGAGCCACACGGATATCATATCAGCCTCGCCGCGGACGACGAGGTGACGATTCAAGAAACAGATCCTGAAGAGTAGCGTTCGACTGCCAGCTATACGAGTCCGTTGCGCTCCGCATTCGCTAAGTATCCCCGCTCCATAGCGCAGGTATGCAGTACCGCACACTCGGTGGCTCCGATGTCGAGGTCAGCGAGATCGGCTTCGGCGCATGGGTCGTCGGCACTGACTGGTGGGGAGACAGAACCGAAGAACAGGCGCTCTCCATGCTCGAATACGCTTATGAGAAGGGAATCACCTACTTCGATACGGGTGATGTCTACGGCCACGGGCGCTCGGAAGAGCTCGTCGGCGAGGCGTTTTCCGACCGACGCGAGGACGTGACGATCACCACCAAGGTCGGCTACGATTTTTACAACAATCCTCAGGCGGGACACGGTGAACTCCCGAAAGAGATGGCCCCCGAGTATCTTCGAGAAGCCACAGAACAGAGCCTCGCGAGGCTCGACACCGACTACATCGATGTGCTTCAGCTCCACAACGCCGATGTCGAGGAGATCACTCCCGAGGTTATGTCCCTACTCGACGAACTCGAAGACGAGGGCGTGATCCGGGCGCGCGGACTCGCGCTGGGGCCCTCGATCGGCTGGCTCGCGGAAGGCGATAAAGCCATCCTCGAAGGCTTTGACTCCGTACAGCTGGTTTGGAATCTCTTCGAACAGGAGGTGGGCAACCACTTCTTGGAAACGATCGACGAACTCGACGCAGAGACGAGCCTTATTCCACGCGTTCCTCACTCCTCGGGGCTACTCAACGAGCAAGTCACTCCCGAAACCGAACTCGGCGAGGGCGACCATCGAGGATTCCGGCCCGACGCGTGGTACGAGACGGGCTGGGAGAAGTTAGAGAGATTGCGATTCCTCGAACGCGAAGGGGAACGGACGATGGGCCAAGCAGCGATCCGGTGGCTGCTCGCACACGACGCCGTCGCAAGCGTCACGCCGACGTTTCGCACGAGCGAAGATATCGACGAGTGGGTAGGTGCAAGCGAGGTTCCGCCGCTTTCGGACGAGGAAATCGGCCGTGTTGCGGAGCTGTACGCGACGAACTTCGGGATCGACCGCGAGGACGGCATGGATTCGCTTCGGTCCTCGGTCGGCGGCGAGGATCTCCGCGAGGCGGGGATCGACAAACAGCCTGCCGACTGATACGGACGTGTTCGCCTCGTTTCTCCTGGTGACTGCTGGGTTTCACACTATAGTCGTCGTTGAAACTGTTTGTACACCGTGTGTACGCTGGCGGCCAGCGCCGCTGGCCACGAATCCGCACACGGGTGTGGATTGACGTTCAACGACTACCATATGTTGGCTGCGTTCGTCTTCGCTCACGTCAGACAGCGAGGGAGCTCCGAACGAACGTGGATCGCGCTCACCCTCCTGTTCGGTCTCGGTGGCATCGTGGGATACCTGCTCGGCCGCAGAAGGTAATCAGTTCGATATGTTTATGATTACGAGCCACCTTCGAGTCGCTATGCTTTCGATGGCGTTGGGTATCGCGTTTCTTTTCTCCCTTTTACTCGTCTGTACCTACGGGTTCGTCCGGTTCGTCGAATCAACCGACGAGTCGCTCGACAACGTCGATCCGGCAGAACGCCTCCGTGATCGGTACGCCGCTGGCGAGCTTTCGGACGACGAGTTCGACTACCGGCTCGACCAGCTCCTCGACTCCGAATCGCTCTCGGAGGAGCTCGAACCGGGGATGAAGCGCTAAGCGGACAGCCGCCCGTACGTGAGAACCGCGAGCGCAAGCCCGAAACCGATCCCCGCGCCGATCACCAGCCCGTTACGAATGTTTCCACCCAGCAGCCCGATCAACAGCGCAACGACGACGGGAAATCCCGCGAGCACCGCGATCCGGAGGCCGTTTGCCGAACGGCCTTCGACCGGTTCCGTGTTCCTCATGCCAGAAAGACGTGTCGTGGCCGGTCCGCGAGGATGTCACGGCCCCATTGGACGGTATCGCGGAAGGCATCCGAACTGAAAAAGCCCATCGCGTCCTCCTTCGAGCGCCACCGGCTGTCGATGAACATATCGTTTTCGTCCTCGACGTTGACCATGAGGTTCGTCTCGCGATGGCCGTCCATCTCCGAGAGTAGGCCGCCGACCGTGTCGAACTTCTCGGCAAAGTCCTCTCGATGCTCGGGCTTCACTGTATAAAACATGCCCATCGTGCCGAAGCTGCTTTCTTCGCCCGCCCTGCCGACAGTTTTCGGCAGGTCGGCTAGAAACCCTCCGGCGGTGTCCGCGGCGTCTGCCGTCTCCCAGATGCTGACGATGGCCGCCTGTCGGCCGTCCTTTGCCCAATAGGTCGCGGTTTTGACGTGGGTGTCGTAGCGATCGAACCCATCGGAGAGCTCCTCGACTTCGGGTGTGAGCTCCGTGAGGGCGGCTTCCGAGTAGAGCACCATCGCATACACGTCCTCGCCGTGGGGTTTGCCCGCGTAGATATCGAGATCCGCCAGCTCGCCCCGGATATCGTCTTCGTCTCCCTCGCCGGTCCCCTCGGGTTCGACCTCCTCGTCGGCGAGCGCGCCCGCCGTCACCTCGGTTATCCCTGATAACTCTTCGAGGAATCCTCGGGCGGTGTCCGCCGCGCGTTCTGTTTCCCAGACGCTAACGATCGTGGTTTCGCCATTGTCCTCTCTCACTTCGGTCAGCACGTGGCTGTCGTAGTGTTCGAAGTTGCCTCGCAGATCGTCCACCTCTTCGCGGACGGTTTCGAGATCCGCTTCGGAGCGAAGAACGAGTCCGTGTGCGCCCTCGGGGGCGTCGACGGTCACCCCGAGACGACCGAACTCCGCGACGAGTTCGCTGTCGACCTCCTTGCCCTCGCTAATCGAGACGTCTTCGCCCGCGAGAAATCCTACTAACTGGTCGGGCGAAAAGCGCCGACCCGTATAAAAGCGTCCGAACTCGGCGTACTTCGAGGAGGAGGGATCGAAGCGCATCTCGTAGAGCAGGTGTTTGATCTCGGTCATATCGTCGGCAAAGAGGGTCACGCCCCACTCGTGGTCGTCGAATCCCACGCTTCCCGAAATGATCTGGGTGACCTTCCCTGCATACTCGCGGCCGATGTCGCCGTGGGCAGCCATCAGCTCGCGGCGCTCGTCGAAGGGGAGATCGTACCAGTTGTACTCGGGATCCCGACGTTTCGACATCGGATAAAAACTGACGAACTCGGTGTCGGGTAGCTCGGGGTGGAGTCGAGAATCCATGTAGCGCTGGAGGCCGGGATCGGCCTCGGCGTCGGGGTCGAAGTAGTCTTCTGCGGCCTCGGTGTAGCCCGACGCCTCGGTGACCGAGAGGTAGGAGCTCGCCCTGTCGGTGAACTCCGCGAGCGCACAGCCCTCGAACTCGCGCTCTACGGTGTCGAGCTCGGAGAGGGTTTCTCTGAGATGCAAGATCAGCAGATCGGCCTTGTGTCCGAGCACGCTGAACACCGCCGTATCACCCTTCTCGACGGCGGCGTGATCCTCGAAGAAGTCGATCCCCTCCTCGATCGCGGCCTCCCGGTCGCGCTCTGCGGTCTCGCGCCACGCGGCCCAGTCGATAGTGCGCAGGTCATGCAGCACGTACAGCCCCTCTTCCGTTTTCGGCGGTTCGCGTCGTTCCATACCGGGGGTTGGGAAGCCTGCGGGAAGGAGTTTTCTACACGGGATCGTCGGGGTCGTGGCGCTCGCGGACCCGCCGAACCTCGGCGGCGTAGATTTCTTGGGTTTCGGGATCCGAAACGTGCCCGAGGTTGTCTGGATCGACTTCGAGGGAGACCTTCGTCTCGCGGCCGGGGCCCGAGAAGCTCGGCAGGGCGCGTTCCTTGCGGAAGTCGCGCGCTCCGTCGGGGGTTGCGTACGTGAGGATGATGATGTTCTGTTCGTCGTCGGAGTAGGTCCGTTCGACGAGCCAGACGCGCACCTGGTCGCTCATACCCCGATCTCGATCGTCCGAACGGGTGTGGTTGTCGGAAACGAAACGCTTTCACATCGTCCCTTTGAACTGAAGCCAATGCGAAAGAGCGGGCCGCCCAAAGGAGTTATCGCGTATCTCGTTCTCGAACTCTTAGACGAGCGGCCCCGATACGGCTACGAGATCTTACAGGAGATCACGGAGATCAGCGGCGGCCACTGGGAACCTTCGTATGGTTCGGTCTACCCAATCCTCTATAAGTTCGAGGAGGAAGGCTGGGCCGAGCGGGTCGAACGCGAGGACGAACCGGATAGAAAGTACTTCGAACTCACCGACACCGGGTACGAAAAACTGGAGCGGAAACGCGAGGAGATCTCGACGAGTGGGAAGGAGTTTGCTGACGTAATCCTTGGATTTTACCACGTCTACGTTGCGCTTGCGACCGACGATCGATTTTCGGTTCCCGAGAGCAAGAGCGAGTGGCGTTTTGATGCGGCCTTCAGCGCGTGGATCGCAGAACAGGTGATCCGCCATTACGAACGGGATTTCGGTGATTTCGAGCGAGTCGGAGAAACTCCCGAGGAGTTCGCGGAGCGTTACGGGCTAGAGAACGACAGTTAGACGAGTAGCCCCTGTCCGAAGATCATAACCAGAAGCCCCATCAGCATCGCGAGACCCACCGAGATCGTCACCGTCTTCGTCAGCTCGTAGCTCCCCTCGATCGGCAGCCGAGAGACGATCGCCTCGGTGCTCGACCGGAGGATATGCCCACCATCGAGCGGGAACGCCGGAATACAGTTGAAGAAGCCGAGGTTGAGGTTGATCCAGCCGGTCCAGAACAGGAGATTCGCGAGCAAGAAGACCCCGCCGGAAAGTGGCGCGAGTGCGCCCTCGACGACGTAGAAGTTCGTTACGAAGCCGGTGAATCCCGCGAAGTTAAACGGAACGGTCGGATCGACGATCGAGATGATCGGAAGCATGAGCGCAAAGCCGATCGCGCCGACGAACGTACTCGCACCGCCGTCGCCATCACCGCCGAGCAGTCCGAGGAACGTGCTTGCAGGGTAGGACTGAATTCCGAGATCATCGAAAACGAGACCAGTGACGCCGGGCTGGATGTTGTTGATTCCGATCATACCATACCCCTCAGGATGCTCGCCGAGTTCGACGGTATAACTCTCCACCTCGCCATCGACCGCTGCTTCGATTTCGACTGTCTGTCCGGGTTCGGTCCCCTGAAGGATCGCCGTCAGCTCCTCGCTATCGACAACGCGCTCCCCATCGACTGCGGTGATCACCACTTGCTCGCCCTCGGGCATTCCGGCCTCGCTACCGGGTCCGTCGGTGACGGTCGAAAGTGCGCCTGCGGCAAAGGTGTGTTCTTCGGCGTCTGCGGTTTCGACAGTTGTAACAGACTCCTCGGCGACGGCCTCGCGGAACTCGCTTTCGGTGGTCACCGCCCCGCCATCGACCGAGACGATGCTGTCACCGGCTTCGAGTCCGCTCGGACCGTCCTCGACCGCTTCGGCGACGCTCACCTCGCGGTCGACCGCTACTTCACGCTCCTCGCCATCTCCGTCTTCAATCGTTAGCGCTACCCCGCCATCGGCGCCTGAGAGTACATCGTTCAGTTCGGCCTCGTCGGTGATCGCCTCGCCGTCGACGGCGACGATCCGATCACCTTCGGTAATCCCCGCTTCCTCCGCGGGTGAATCGGGAAACGCCCCGCCGACCGCGGCTCCGGGTGCGACCGTAATCGCCCCGGCGACCGGCCCGAAAAGCAGGGCAAAAGCGATGATCGTCACCAGAAAGTTCGCGGTGACACCCGCGGCGAACATCCGCGTTTTTCCGCCCCGATCCGCCTTCTCTTGGCTCTCGTACTCGGGTTCGACGAACGCGCCGATAGGGATGATCGCGAGCATCGCGACGCCCATCGACTCGATATCGATGTCCTCGACACGACAAAGGAGTCCATGAGCCCCCTCGTGGACGACCAGCGCGACGAGTAAGCCGAAGACGATCTCGGGAGCCACCGAAAGGGGAAGGAAGTCGTTGACGCCGGGAATGACGACGACGTTTCGCGGCTCGGTGACGGCGGTCTGTTCAGGTGTATAGAGCGCCGAGATCGCCGCAAAGAGGACGAAAACGAACGACAGCACCATAACCACGAGCGCGAGACCGACGCCAACGTTGCTGAAGGCCCGCCAGAACCGCTTTGGCTGTGAAAGCCGGTCCAAGAGAATGCGGCCGCGCTTCGTATGGAGAGTGATGATCGGGCCCTGTGTCCCGACGTAGCTGGGCAACAGCCCTCGGTTGCGAAACGAGAGCAGCGCCGCCCAGTAGATCGCGACACCCACGAGGACCCACGTGAGCGTACTCATTATCTCCTTTCAGCGACCGGCGCTCAAATGGGTTTGGTTCCTATACTGTCGGTTGTGAGCCGTTAGGTGAACTTGCCGAAACGATTCCGGAAAATTCACGCAGATATATACTGTCGGACAGAGGCTTTGATACGTTGTCGCCGGGGACGGCTGTCGGCGAATGTATCAACCGTTCTGTCCGGCAGTATAGTAGTCGTTGAACGTCACTCCACACTCGTGTGCGGACTGGCGGCCAGCGCGCCCCGCGCGGGGC
>JADFQH010000019.1:6771-11726 GCA_022561895.1 Methanobacteriota archaeon
TTTCAACGACTACTAGAGGTACAACCGATAGTACACTACTGGAACTGTTTTAGCACATCGAGATCGTGATCCGTCCGCGTGAACTCGGCGGTCCGGCGCTCGGTCGCACAGCTATCGCATCCGAACTGTTCGGTGTGGGCCGGCAGCTCATTTGGCTTTCGCTCCCACGTCTTCTGACACCCGGGACACAACAGCCGCACGAACGTCTCGTTCATACGTGTGGGACAATAGCACGAAATAAAAGTGTTGTCCCCCTCGGCGTCCCGTCTCTCGCTACCGCTCCCGGCGCAGTCGCGCGAGGACGAACTCACGATCGAGTTTCCCCAGAAACGTCCCGAGCTTGGGGCCCTGTTCCTGATCGAAAAAGAGGCGGTAGCCGGTGGCGAAAAAGTCCCCCACAGGAACGTCGTTTCGCCGTGCGACCTCGTAAATCTCGCCTTGGATCTCCTCTGGGGTGTGGCCTTCCTCTATGAAATCTGCTAACTTGGAAAGCGCCCGGTTGGTGTTTTCCGAGACCGTGACTTCGGGCAATTCCGTCCGTTTGAGATCGTAATCGTACTCGTTTCCGGTTTCGCGCGCCCAGTTCTCCGCCAACTCGACGCGCGAAAGGGCCCTCTCGATGGCCTCCTCGGAAGCATCCTCGGGGATGTGGCCCTCCCGGCGTGCGATTTCCTCGCGGAGCTCGGGGTCGTCCGTCATGCCTAACACCGCGGCAAACGTATAGGGTAGGCGAATCCGTTCTTCCTCGACTTCTTCGACACAGAACGGATAGATCCGTTCTGCACGCTGTTTCTCGCGTTCATCGGCTTCGATCTCGCCGAAGTAGATCCGTTCGAGTCTGTCGAACTCGTCGACCAGAAGGTCGATGCGCTCGACGTTGAAGTCCCGTGCCCGACTCGGATCCTTCGCGAAGAAGTATCTGAGAACCTCGGGTTCGATCAGATCCAGCACTTCGGAAACGAGCATGACGTTGCCAGCGGAGGAGGAAAACGCCTCGCCGTCGAGGGTGAACCACTCGTAGACCATCGGGACGGGTGGCTCGAACGCAAAGACGTTACGAGCGATATCCTCCCCGCTCGGCCACGAGCCTTCGGCGTGGTCCTTGCCGAAGGGTTCGAAATCAACTTCGAGGACGTTCCACTGGGCGACCCACTCGAAGCGCCACGGGAGCTTTCCCGCTCTGAAGGTCGCGGTTCCTTCGTGTCCACAGCCCTCGATAACCTGCTCGCCCGCCTCCATGTCGGCACAGCGGTACTCGACGGTTCCCCCCTCGATGTCCACGTCCGTCACCGTTTCCGTGATCTTGCCACAGTCCCCACAAATAGGATTGAACGGAACATAGGAGTCATCGACCTTGTCCTGATAGTTCGCGAGCACCTCGCGTGCGGTGTCCCGGTGTTCAAGGACGAATCGAATCACGTCGTCGAACTCGCCCGACTCGTACAGTTCGGTCGTTGAAACGAGATCGACGGGAACACCGAGCTGATCCGCACTCCGTTCGATCAGGGTCGAAAAGTGTGCGCCGTACGAGTCACTCTGACCGAAGGGGTCGGGAATATCGGTGTAGGGTTTTCCTAAATTTCGACCGAGCGCGCCCGCATCGACCTCCCCGAGTCCGACGATCGTTCCTTCACTGTTCGCGAGTTTCCGGGGGAGTTTGCGAAGCGGATCCCGGTCGTCGGCGGTAAAGAGCTGGCGAACCTCGTGGCCGCACTCGCGGAGGACCTCCGCAACGAAGTACCCCCGCATAATCTCGTTCATGTTCCCGAGGTGCGGAACCCCAGAGGGCGAGATCCCCCCTTTGATCACGATCGGCTCTTTGGGATCGCGGCTCACGGGTCGTTTCTCCCCGTTCGCTCCATCCGTGGCCTCGCGCTGGTCGGCCACGCGGCGCTCTATCTCGTCTGCGATCTCGTCGGCCCAGAAGACGAACCCGTGTTCGCTATCTCCCTCTTGGGAGCCGCCCTGTCGGGTGTACGGATCGCTGTTGTTCGTTCCGGCGTCGCCCTCAGCGCTCATTTTCGGCCCAGTAGGTCGGTTCGTCGCCAACACCCTCGGGAATCACGTCGGTTCCCTCGTGATCGCCGTATCGCACTGCTGAGGCGATCCGGTCGGGTTCGGTTCCGTCGAGAACGATCGTCCGCATGCCCGAGCGCTGGATGATCTTCGCTGCGAGCAGATCGACGGGTGCGGAGGAGCCAGCGGTCATTTCGATCCCGGCGATCACGTCGACCAGCTCGCTCGCGGTGAGCCGATCGAACCGTTCTGCATGCGGGTCCTCGTTCGGGTCGGCACTAAAGACGCCCGGAACGCTCGTCGCGTAGACGAGGAGATCGGCGTTGGTGTACTCGGCGAGGGCGGCGCTGACCGCGTCGGTGGTCTGTGCGGGTGCTACCCCGCCCATTACGCAGACATCGCCGTTTCTGATGGCTTCGCCCGCTTCCTCGTAGGTTTTTGCCGGTGCGGGCACGACCGCCTCGCCGAGTGCGGCGATCAACAGTCGGGCGTTGAGGCGTGTGACGCCGATTCCTAGCTGGTCGAGTTCGATCTCGTTCGCCCCGATATCGCGGGCGGTAGTAATATACTCGCGTGCGACTCCCCCGCCGCCGACGACGGCTCCGACAGAACAGCCGTCATCAGCGAGTTCGCGGATGACTTCGGCGTGCGCCTCGACTCGATTTGCACCGAGAGCGGGCGCGAGGACGCTGCCGCCGATAGAAACGACCACGTTCATACTTGCACCCAGGTAGCCCCGTCCTTGGCTTAAGGATTTGTAACTACGCGGGCGATACTACCACCAGCCATGACACAGTAACGTACAAGACTGAACCGCTCTTGAATGGCTGTATGTACGTACTCAGGATCGCCGGAAGCGATACTGCGGACCTCGTCGAAACGCTTTCGACCCATCTCGCAGAACGCGGTCGGGTCGCGACGATCACCGCTCGGAACGACCCCTCCGACACTGAGGTTACTGCCGGCCGCTCTACCCCCCGTACGGCCGGAGTGGCAACGAGCTACGAGCTACGTGAGGAGGGATGGGTTGGAACCGGTACGAATAAAACACTCGCGGAGACGCTCGACGAACTCGCGCCGACGCACGATTACGCCCTCGTCGAGGGGTTCGATAGCGCGGGGATCCCACAGGTCGTCCTCGGCGATCACGACGGGAACGGAGAAACGCTCGCGACCGCCAAACATGGGGACGAGATAGCTATCGAGGAACTGATCGCGGCGCTCGAATCGACTGAACCGTACGTAACGCTCGGTTCGTTGATCCGGCGGGCAAAGAGCTCCCCGCAGGCGGACCGAGCGGGCGCGATCGCGACGTTCACCGGGCGGGTGCGCGAGAAGGACAGCCCCGAGGACGACCCGACCGAACTGCTGGAGTTCGAAACGTACGAGGGCGTTGCAGAACAGCGCTTTGTGACGATTCGCGAGGAACTAGAGGCCCGCGAGGGCGTTTACGAGGTGCTCATGCACCACCGCACAGGAGTAATCGAGTCGGGCGCGGATATCGTCTTCGTCGTCGTGCTCGCGGGCCACCGCGAGGAGGCGTTTAGAACCGTCGAAGACGGCATCAATCGGCTCAAGGACGAGGTCCCGATCTTCAAAAAGGAAGTGACAGGAAAAGAAGAATTCTGGGTTCACACTCGCGTCTGACGCAAATAGCGCGATAACGACCCGAACTGAACCCGGTTCGACCGGAAACCAACAGATATGTATACGCGTGGAACGTAGTATCGAATAAGCGATGGAGAAGCAATAATAAAACGTCTGCTGGTCGTTTAAAACGTCCTGAAAGATTCGTTTTCGCGTAATTTGCTTCAAATCCAATAGAAACTGTTTCAACCATCACGCCCTTATAACCTTATTGCCCTGTTAAGCAGTAATCGAGGAGACGATGAGCACCACCACGCAGCCCTCCATGACACAGGAATCGAAGGAAGCGCGACTTAAACAGTACCTTAATCAGCGTGCAGCGGACGGCGAACTCTACTTCAAGAGCAAGTTTATCGCCGACGACGTCGGTCTCTCGGCAAAAGAGATCGGTGCGTTGATGGTAAAGCTCAGCGACACCGCTGAGGAGTTCGATATCGAAAAGTGGTCGTACACGAGCGCAACGACGTGGCGCGTGACGCCGCGGACGGAACGTCCTGTCTGACCGTTCGCGGTTCGGCGATCCCGTCGAACCCTTATATCAGACAGGTCCTAACATCGGGCAATGAGTGAGCCGCAGACGGGCCCCCCGGTCGCCGATCTCGAAGACGTTTTTTTCGTTTACGAGACCGAAACCGATGGCGAGGTCCTTCGCTACTACGGCAGTCCGCGGGTCTCCGGTCGAGTCGTTATGCAGGAGCTGTGGCCCCTGTTTCGCGAGCGTGGCTACGAGGTCCGCCTCACGCGCGAGTACGGCGAATGGGTCCTCGTCGCCGAACCCGTCGAGTTGGGGATCGACGGAATCCCGTGGACCAATCTCATCCTGTTCGTTCTCACCATCGCCTCGACGCTGTTTGCCGGCTCAATCTGGTATCACCTCGATCCGTTTTCGCCGGAAATCGTTCACGCATGGCCCTTTACACTCGCTATTATGGGCGTGCTCGGCGTTCACGAACTCGGCCACTACGCTCTGAGTCGGTATCACAAGGTGAGCGCCTCGCTGCCGTACTTTATTCCGATTCCTACGCTCATCGGAACGATGGGCGCGGTGATCAAGATGAAAGGTCAGATTCCGAGCCGGAAGGCGCTGTTCGATATCGGGGTTGCAGGTCCGTTAGCTGGTCTGATCGCCACGATCGTCGTCACGATTATCGGCCTGCATCTCCCTCCCGTGACGGCTCCTGAGAGCCTGATTGGGGACCCCAACGCCGTTCAGATCGAACTCGGGTATCCGCCCTTGCTCGAAGGGCTTGCGTGGCTCACGGGTCAGTCGCTTTATTATGACGATCCCACAA
>JADFQH010000019.1:11736-18751 GCA_022561895.1 Methanobacteriota archaeon
CGCGGTGAATCCGGTCGTGATCGGCGGCTGGGTCGGCATGTTCGTCACCTTTCTCAACATGATTCCCGTCGGTCAGTTGGATGGCGGACACATCCTCCGTGCGATCCTCGGCGAAGAGCAGGACCGCGTCGCCGCGTTCGTCCCCCTCGTGCTCTTTTCGCTCGCGGGCTATCTCTATTATATTCGGGACGTACCCGGCGACGCCGCGTTCATCTGGGCGTTCTGGGGCTTTCTTGCGCTGCTCTTTTCGTTCGTTGGCTCCGCGACCCCGATCGACGACCGCGAACTCGGCGCCGGGCGGATCGCGGTCGGCGCGATCACGATCGTTCTCGGGTTCCTGTGTTTTACCCCGGTTCCGATCGAGATCGTCGGCTAATGGGTAAACCCCCGATCCGGGAGCGCCTCGCCATCCATGCTGACCCCGCTTTCTGTGACCTCGCCGATCATCGTCAACGGGGTCGATGCGGCTTCCTTGGCGGCCGAAATCGAATCAGCAGGAAGCGTGATCACGAGTTCGAAGTCCTCGCCGAAGAAGACGCCCGCTTCGAGCGGATCGTCCGCCACCTCGTAGACTGATTCGTCGATCGAGAGACGGTCGCGTTCGATCGAAAACCCACAGTCGCTCGCTTCCGCGAGCTGGTGAAGCGATCGAGCTACTCCGTCGCTCGAATCCATCATCGCGCTCGCGTGCGGAACGAGCGTGCGTCCGGCGGCCACCCGAGGAACGAACCGAAAGAGGTCGTTCGCCCGTTCCGTCTCGCCCGCCTCGAACAGCGCGAGCGCGGCGGCGCTCCGACCCAAGGTTCCGGTAACGCAGACCGCCTCGCCCGGATTCGCGCCCGAGCGGTAGACCGGCTCCTCACAGGAGCCAATGGCGGTCGTCGCGACCGTAAACTCCTCGTGGCCGTCGAGATCGCCGCCGACGTAGCGTCCCCCGACAGCTTCACAGACGTCGCTCGCGCCCGCGACGAACCCACGGATCTCTTCTTCTCGAAACTCGGGTGCGGCATAAACGGCGACCGCTGCGGTGGCCTCCCCACCCATCGCCGCCACGTCCGACAAGGACGCGCCGACTGCCCGCCAGCCCGCGGTATACTTGGTGGTGCCGTCGGGAAAATCGGTCGTCTCGTGGAGCATATCGGTGGTAATGAGCAGCTCCCCGATCACGGCGGCGTCGTCCCCGGCGTGATCGAGCGTTCCCGAGAGCAGTTTCAAAACGGTGCGTTCGTCCATACCTCCCCATCCGATGGACGGCGCAAAAACCGCCCGGTCGGCGCCGCACAACGACGCTTTTAAACACACAAACGCCGAACGGCGGGTAATGACGACGTTCTACGACGTGCCCGCCGAGGCGCTCATCGAGGAGCTTTCCGACCGACTCGCCGACCGAATCGAACAGCCCGATTGGGCCGCCTACGCCAAGACTGGCGCAAGCCGCGAGCTCCCGCCCGAGCGCGAGGATTTCTGGACGATTCGAGCAGCAAGCCTCCTTCGACGAATCGCCATCGACGGTCCCGTCGGCGTCGAGCGTCTCGCCACCCACTACGGCAGCGCAAAGCGCGGTTCGAACCGCTATCAGGTCGCCCCGCCCAAACAGACCGACGGCAGCGACAACCTCAATCGGACGATCATCCAACAGTTAGAGGAGGAGAACCTCCTTTCCCAGCAGGGCGACGCCGGGCGCGTGCTGACCCCCGAGGGCCGGAGCTTCCTCGACGAGACCGCCGGCGACGTGCTCTCCTCGCTCACCGAGGAGCGCCCCGAACTCGAACGCTACGCCTAGTTCCTCCGTTTCTCCGCACCGCAGCGCGCTCCGTAATCGTTTTGTCGCCGGCGAAAGAACTCCTCTCCATGAGCGAACGGTCCGACGACGACCGACTGGAGGAGCTACGACAGAAGAAACTCGAACAGCTACAGGATCAACAGGAGGGCGGGGGCCAATCGGAAGAAGCCCAACAACAGGCCCAACAGCAGGCCGACGCCCAGAAGAAAGCCATGCTGCGCCAACACCTGACCGATGGGGCGAGAAAGCGGCTCAACTCCGTCCGAATGAGCAAGCCCGATTTCGCCGATCAGGTCGAACGACAGGTGCTCGCCCTCGCCCAGAGCGGTCGGATCCAAGGCAAGATCGACGAGGAGAAGATGAAAGCCATCCTCCAGGAGCTGACCCCCGATCAGCAGCAGTTCGACATCAAACGGCGCTGAGATGGATCTCGGGCTGCTCTACAGCGCCGGCAAGGACTCCTCGCTGGCCGCGCTTGCCCTCGATTCCTTTTATGACGTGACCCTCGTCACCGCAACCTTTGGGATCACCGACGACTGGAAACACGCCGAGCGAACGGCCGAAACCACGGCATTCGACTTCCGAACGCTCGAACTCAATCCCGATATCGCAAATGCGGCCGTCGAACAGTTACGGACCGATGGCTTTCCGCGAAACGCGATCCAGTCCGTTCATCTCCATGCCTTAGAGCAGCTCGCGAGCGAGGAGTTTGCGGCGATCGCCGACGGCACACGGAGGGACGACCGGGTCCCTTCCGTTTCGCGGGCCCAAGCACAGAGTCTCGAAGATCGCCATGGCGTCGATTACATCGCCCCCCTCTCGGGCTTCGGCCGGGGCGCGGTCGACCGGCTGGTCTCCGCACATCTCGATGTGGAGTCCGGTCCCAGCGAGAACATCTCGAAGGCCGACTACGAGGCAGAACTCCGCGCGCTGCTCGCAGAACGTGACGGGAAAGCGGCCGTTTCGGAGATCTTCCCGGATCACGAACAGACCTACGTCACCGGGTTCAACAGTCCGTAGACGTGTGGTCCGAGTGATGGGTCGACTGCTGTCGTTGGTATCGAAGCCCCCTCTAGTTAATCGTTGGATGGCGTCGTGGGATCGTCCTCCGCGACCAGATCATCCCGTGTGAATCGCTCCATATCTTGGGTTGCGACGCGTTTGACCTCCTCGACCGAGAACGTCTCCCCGTCGTACAGATAACTCAGCACACCGATCGTGACGAGCGCGGCGAGCGTAGCTGGCACCGCCGATTCCATCGGTCCCTCACCGAAAAACGCGGGCTCGCCGAGGACGAAGTACCAGAAAACAAACACTGTGCCACCGACGAGAAATCCTGGAAGCCCGGCCTCTCGTTTGGTCCCCGACCAGAACATGGCGAGGATGCCAGCGAACAACACCGACATCACACCCATCCCGAGGTTATCGATCACGACGATTCCGACGCCGGAAAGCGCGATCAGCGCCGCACCGATCCCAAAGACCGTGATGACCACTCGTGTAACGAACACCAGATGGGTTTGGGAGACGTTCTCTATGCCACCTCGAAGCGGGATGTAGAGATCGTTCACGAAAGTCGTCGCCCCCGCGAGCAGCATCGAGTCGGCCCCGCTCATCACCGCGCCGACGGCAGCCGCCAGTAAGAGTCCACCGAGAACGGGATGAAGGGTGTTCGTGAGCGTCCACGCGAACGCCATCGAGGAGTCGACGTTGGCCCCCTGTGACTGGGCAATCATTCCTGCCGTCGCGGTCAGAATACCGTAGCCGCTGATGACTAAACCGGCGAGGAAGACACCGATCATGGCGACACGTTCGTTTTTCGCGGACCACGTCCGCTGGAGGAGGTGCTGTTGGGCACCGGCGACGGTGATATACAGCAGATACCACGTTCCGATCTGGATGAGACCGACGCCGAGCCAGTTCGTGTGTCCAGTGGGGACTTGGCTGGTGATAGCTCCAACCCCGCCGACGTTCATGACCGCAATCGGCATCGCGGCAGTCATGCCGACGATGATGATGATCCCGTGGAGGGTGTCGGCCCACGCGACGGAACTCATCCCGCCCCAGGCGGTAATGGCGACGAAGACGAGAGTGCTCACCCAGAACGCCACGTTGAGCGGAACGTCGGTGACGGTTGCGATGATGGTGGCCATGCCGATCGTCTGGCCCGCCGTTAGTGCGATCTGGCCCATCACCGTGGCGAACGCAGCGAAGTACTTGCTGTTGGCACCGAAAACCCGACCGAGGAGCTCCGGGACGCTGACCACGTCGAACGCATAGAGATAGCCGATGAAAAACGAGATCGTGATCCACGCGATACCCTGTGTCATCGCGTACCATTGTGCGCTGATCCCACCGAGAAAAGCCGTCTGTGCGATCCCCATTGTGAGACCGCCGCCGACGAACGTGGCGAAGTACGTCATCGTGAACGGAACCAACCCGAGATTCTTTCCCGCGAGGGTGAACTCGACGTAGCCCGCGCCCGCATCCCGTCCGAACCACCAAGCAATGAGGATCGTCGCAACGAAATACAGGACCATTGTCGCAACCAACGGGTCGATCGAATGGATCATTGGTCCGTCTCACCATCGAGATTCCGTTCGTCCATCACGTCATCTCAGACATGTTTTCGCTCCGTATAGCACTCCGGGGTGCGCTTGCAGGGGTGTTAACCACGGTAGCGATTCATACACGCAATTGTTCTCTCTCTCGGTTCTGCCAAACGGCCGCCATTGGGCCGCCAGCGAACGAACACCTTCAAGCGCCTCTCCCTCAAACCCACACGCATGTACGAGCGGATCAAGGGTTTTCGCGATTTCTACCCCGAGGAGATGCGACCCCGGCGAGCGATGACCGACCAGTTAGAGGAAACCGCCCGGCGCTACGGCTTCCGGGAGGTCGGGACGCCCGCCCTCGAACGCACACAGCTGTATGCCGATAAGAGTGGCGAGGAGATCACGGACGAACTCTTTCATTTTACGGATCAGGGCGGGCGCGAGGTGGCGATGACGCCCGAACTCACACCCACAGTGGCGCGGATGGTCGTCGCCAAACAACAGGAGCTCTCGAAGCCGATCAAGTGGTTCTCTACCAGGCCGTTCTGGCGCTACGAGGCGGTCCAGCAGGGCCGTTTTCGTGAATTTTACCAGACGAACGTCGATATCTTCGGCTCCGCAGAGCCGGAGGCCGACGCCGAGATCCTCGCCTACTGTGCGGACGCGCTTTCCGGGTTGGGCCTCGAACCCGAGGACTTCGAGTTTCGGGTTTCCCACCGCGACATTCTGGGGGGGTTGCTCGAATCAGTTAGTACGGACATCGACACGCACGAAGCGATCCGGGCGGTCGACAAACGCGAGAAGATCGCGGACGCCGAATACTACGCGCTGCTCACCGAAACCGGGCTCACCCGGTCGCAGGCCGAGCAGTTCGACGCGCTGCTTTCGACCGACGACCTCTCGGAACTGGTCGAGTTTGCGGGCACCGAACGGGTCGAGGCAGCGGTAACGAACCTCGAAAACGTCCTGGAGGCGGCTGCGGACTTCGGCGCGCGCGAACACTGTACGATCTCGCTCGAAACCGCCCGCGGGCTGGACTATTATACCGGCGTCGTCTTCGAGTGTTTCGACTCCACAGGAGAAGTTTCCCGTTCGGTCTTCGGCGGCGGGCGCTACGACGACCTGATCGAGGGCTTCGGCGGCCAGCCCACGCCCGCGGTGGGCGTCGCGCCCGGCCACGAAACCCTCTCGCTGCTGCTGGATCGCGCCGACGCCCGGTCGGCCGAGTCGTTCGGCACCGACTACTACGTCCTCTCCGTTGGCGACACCCGGTCCGTGGCCGCACGGATCGCCCGCGACCTGCGCGAGCGGAGTCACATCGTCGAGACCGATCTCTCCGATCGAAGCTTCGGCGCACAGATGAACTACGCCGACGGGGTCGACGCCGGCACGGTAGTGATCGTCGGCGAGCGGGATCTCAAGAACGACGAGATCACGGTCAAGGACATGGAAAGCGGCGAGCAGATGGCCGTCCCGGTCGAGTCGTTCCCCGGCGAGTACGACCGCCCGACCTACGACGACCTCGTGTAGCCTGCAAACGCCGGCTACAGGGCTATATGGACCTGATCCTAGCTATCAGATACCATGAAAGAAACGCCGAACATCTGTCTGGTTCACTGTCACGATCTCGGCCAGTATCTCGGCTGTTACGGAGTCGATATCGAGACGCCACGGATCGACCAGCTGGCGAGCGAGGGCGCGCTCTTCGAGAACCACTTTACGACCGCGCCACAGTGCTCGCCGAGTCGCGCGAGCCTCATGACGGGCCGTCATCCCCACGAGAACGGGCTGATGGGGCTTGCCCACGGTGCGTGGGAACTCCACGACGAGGAGCGCGTCCTCCCGCAGTATCTCTCGGAAGCGGGCTACGACACACACCTGTTCGGGCTCCAGCACGTTACGGAGTACACCGATCGGCTGGGCTACGACGCGATCCACTCGAAGGGTATCCTCTCGCCCGACGCGCCCGCGGCGATTCACGAGGTCGATCGCGCCCGTGAGGTGTCCGATGGCTTCGCCACCACACTCTCGGGCGGGGATCTCGACTCGCCGTTTTTCGCCTCGATCGGCTTTTTCGAACTCCACCGGATGGAGAACGACGACGGGATGTTCGTCTTCTCCGACGATCGCTACGAGGCGGCCGATCCCGAGGATGTTGACCCGCTTCCGTATCTCCCCGACGATCCCGCCATCCGCCACGATCTCGCGGAGATGTACGGAATGGTTCGGGCGATCGATGATGCGGTCGGGACCATTCTCGACGCGCTCGATGCCGCAGGACTCGATGATACGTTGGTACTCTTTACGACCGAACACGGGCTCGCGATGCCGGGGGCGAAAGGCTCGGTGCGCGATCCCGGTATCGAGGGCGCGCTTCTCGTTCGCCATCCCGACCTCATCGAGGCGGGAGCGCGGTACGACGAGTTGGTGAGCAACATCGACGTGTTACCGACGATCCTCGATCTGCTCTCCGAATCGATTCCCGATTGCCTCTCGGGCCGGAGCTTTCATCCGCTTCTCGCGGATGACGAGTACACGCCACGAGAACGGCTGTTCTCGGGGATGACGTGGCACGACACCTACAATCCGATGCGTGCGGTTCGGACGGAGCGCTTCAAGTATATCCGCAATTTCTGGTGTCTTCCTGAGGTGTATCTCACGAACGACGTGAGCCACA
>JADFQH010000275.1 GCA_022561895.1 Methanobacteriota archaeon
CATCGCTGACTTTGCCGCCAGCATGGGCGTGCGCGAGAACGTGGAGAACCAGAACCAGAACTTCCACTACGCCAAGCAGGCGACGGTCGTCGCCGCCAAGGCGGCCGGCCTCCACGCCGTCGATAACGCCTGGCTGCGACTGGTGCGCAAGGACACCTCACCCGAAGACGCCGAGGTCATCTACGATGGGCTCACAAACGAGGACGACAATCCCGAGGCCTATCTCCATCTGGGGATCGTGCAGATCGGGCTCGAAAACTATCTGGCGGCGGACAGTGCGTTCGATCGGGCCGAGGTGAGCGACCTCTCGACCACCCGAGCCGGGTTCGAGGTCCACATGGACGCACGCAGCGTCGCCGCCCGGTACGTCGTCGCCGCATCGTGGGCCGACACGGGGTATCTCTCGGGTCTGGACGTGGAGGTTGATGAGGGGTTTATCGACTCGTCGGCGACCGGCCGAACCTCCCTCGACGGACTGTATGCGGCCGGTCGGCTGGCCGGACAGTACCATCAGGCGATCATTGCGGCGGGCCACGGCGCACAGGTCGCCCTCACCCTCCTCAGGGACGACGATCCCGATTTCTACAACGACTGGACGACCCCCGAAGGCTACTTCACGAACCGGGGGTATACGGTGCCGACCGGCTGTGAGGAGATCACCGACGAGGAGCGACAGCGACGCGAAAAGCGAGCCCTCGAGACGCTCCGCGAACACCTCGATCGCTCCTACCGAGAGGGTCCCGACTCACACCCGGAAAACGAGTCCTGAATCAGATCCGTGCGATGGATTCGGGCAGGATCGCGAGCGCCGACTCGGGCCACCCCTCGACTGCGAGCGTGATCTCACAGTCAGGGTGGGTACTGGCGAGAGACGCCACCCCGCGAGCGCCCATCTCGTAGGCTTCGGTGTCGAGGCGGTCGGGGATCTCGGCGTTTGCGGGATAGGTCTCCGAGAGTTCGGGGGGGATGGGTCCGAACGGCGGGCGCACAGTCCAGATCTCCTCGGTGTGGACTGAAGAATGGGTCGAATTTGTGGCAAGAAGCACTGATTCGGGCAGCGAAAGCCGTTCGAGGCGGCGGTGATGTCGCAACACCTCGGGACGATGGGCGCTTTCGCCCGAGAGATAGAAGAAGGTCGATTTCGAGGCGGGATCAGTGCGTTCTAACTGCTCTGCGTGTGAGAGCAGCGCACGATAACCGTCGAGCATCGCGGGGTGGCCCCGTGCGCGTGATTCGACGAGTTCGAGGAGCGTTCCCGAGCGGATGGCCTGCTTGATCCGGCGGATCTCGCCGAAAGAGATATACAGATTGTGTTCCGAAAGCAGGCGTTCGGTCTCGTCGTGGTTTTCGACTTCTTTGGGGGTATGTTCAGCACAGACCGGGCACGAACAGGGGAAGTAGTCGAGATCCGAGAGATGTTCGGTCCCCCGAACCGTGAGATACCGTCCGTCGCGAGCGTAGATGGCGTAGGCCGCCGAATCAAAGAGATCACAGCCCGCCGCGACCGCGAGCGCGAACATCATTGGGTGGCCCGCACCGAAGAGATGAACCGGTGGGGCGGGACCAAGCCCGCACTTTGCGGCCGCCACCACGTCGATCATCTCGCCGTATCGATACTCGTTCATCAGCGGGACGACCGCACCGACGGGGAACACGTCCAACCCTGTTCCGGCGGCGTGCTCGCCCGCCGCCTCGCGCAGCTCGGGGTAGACCGATCCCTGAACCGGCGCGGAGACGAGCATTTCTTCCGAACGGAACTCGGCGGCCGCCTCGAGACGCTCTTGAGTCGTTTCGAGTTCCGATTTCGCGGTCTCACGTTCGGCGTCCGGTGGCGTCGGGATATCGACGGGCGTCGCGATGTCCGAGCCGATCTCGCGCTGAAAGTTCAGAATCTCCTCGTTCGTCACGTCGATCTCTCCATACTCGGCGAGCTGAAACGAGCCCGAGTCGGTCATGATCGCACCGGGAAAATCGAGCAGGTCATGCAGGCCCTGGTCGAGAACGTCCTCGCGCAGATCCTCGCTGCCATGCAGAATGTAGGAGTTGGTGATGAGGATCTCCGCGCCGAAGCGTTCTGCGAGCGCTCGCGGGGGGATCGTCTGAATATGTGGGTTGACGACCGGCATGATCGTGGGTGTCTCGACGGTGACGCCCGCGCGGGGCACCGAGAGACGGCCGATCCGCCCGGCTCCGTCCCAGTCACGAGCTTCAAAAATCTCGCTCATTGGCCGGGATTGGGTGGAGTTCCGGGTAAGGGTTATGAGTTGACCTTGCGGGCGAGAAGCTGTACGTCCGCACTGTCCTCGGTGATCTCGACCGGCTCTTCGTACTGGACGATCCGCAGATCGAGACAGGCTCGTAGAAGGTCGTTGGGGTGAAACCGGAACCGGTGGGAGTCGTCGCCGGGCGGGTGGAGGCGGTGTTCGTAGCACAGGACGCCGCCGGGTGCGAGCGCACGCTTGAGCTCCGGGAGCGCGTTCAGGCTGTGGTAGTGGCTCACGACGATCACGTCGTACAGGTTGGTTGAAAACTCGTAGCTCTCGACATCCCCTTGGACGAACTCGAATCGCTCGGAAACTCCTCGTTTCGCCGCGCGCTCGCGGGCGATTTCGAGCCCTTCCTCCGAGATGTCGATCCCCGTGACCTCGTAGCCCAGTTCGGCGAGGAAGATCGCGTTTCGGCCGCCGCCCGTTGCGACATCGAGTGCCCGTCCATCCGGCAGGGTATCGACGACGCCTTCGAGGAGCTCTGACGGCTCGGTCGACGGGTCGCGCTCGCGATAGCGTTCGTTCCAGTGGGCGCGTTCCTCGTCGGTCATCGTTCGAAGGAGTGAGAGAGCACGCCCGTCACGGTTCTTCCATCCCGAATCTCCCCCTCGAAAACGGCGCGTTCGAGGGTCTCCCAGTCGGTCGTCTCGACTCGAATGGACTCGTTGAAATCGAGCTCCTGCTTGCCGGTCGGCTCACAGTCGTGAGCGACGAAGTAGTGGTGAACCGAATCGAGCAGGCCGTTTGCGGGCTCGACGCTTCTCACGTATTCGATCTCGCCGGCCTCGTAGCCCGTCTCTTCTGCGAGCTCGCGCCGGGCGGCCCGTTCCCTGTCTTCGCCGGGTTCTACGCTACCGGCGGGCAGCCCGCGGTTCGTTCGTTTGACCGCTTGACGCCACTCCTCGATGAGGATGACCTCGTTTTCGGTGGTAAACGGCAGGACGACGACCGCGGACGACTCGCTCGCGTAGTCGAACTCCGTTTCCGTTCCGTCGGGAAGCCGGACGGTCTCGTGGATCACGTCGATCCGGCGGGCTGGTTCTTCGATCTGTCTGGTCATGGAAGCGCAGCATGGCGCACCGGCAGGACGGGTCAACCGGCGTGGCGGACGCCGGTTTAAGGACCACCGTATTGCCGGATACGATTGCAGCGCAAGCCATCCCGGCCAGGATCGCCAGCGGAAACGGCACGAATCGGTAATGGGTGGACAGGCCGAAGGCGCACATCAGGCCGGCCATGAACCATGCCGTCATGGCGTCGCCGCGGCGCGCGCGCTCGAAGGCGGCGAGCGAGAGCACGGTGAACAGCAGCATGGGCACGTCTTGAAACGCCAGCACGCCCATGAGCGCGGTCATCGGCATCACCAGGCTGGCGCCGGCCGCCAACACCGCGTCGCGCCGGCCGACCATGGGCCGGGCCAACAGGTAGATGGCGAACGGGAAGGCGGCGCCGACAACTAGGTAGACCGCGCGCACGCCGAGCCGGGTGTCGCCCAACATGAGGGTGCCGAAGCGCACCAGAAGCGCGGTCATGAACGGCTTGTCGGCGTAGCCGATATCGAGCCTGGACGAGGCCTGCCAGTAATACGCCTCGTCCCAGAACAGATCGAGTTTGGCGGCGACGACGAGCTTGGCAATGGTGACCAAAACCAGCAGCACGGCGACCACGGAGATGACGCCGCGGTCGGCACCCATCAAACCACCCGTGGCGACAGCGCTGGAGCAAATTCTACTTGATTGGAATCGCACCGGCCCACTCCCCCTTCCGGCCACCCACGGGATCGTATGCTTGTACTGGCC
>JADFQH010000276.1 GCA_022561895.1 Methanobacteriota archaeon
CTCGCCCAGGAGCTCGAGTTCGTAGACCAGCGCCTCCTCGATGATTTCGAGCGCTTTCTCCGACCCGGACTCGAAGTTGGGCGTCATCGTGACGTTGAACTCGTTTCCCTGCAAGTGGGTTCCGCGTCGAAGCTCCTCGGGGGCCTCCCGCAGCACGCGCGAGCGCACGTAATCGAAGATCGAGACGATCTCGTCGTCGAGATCCTCATACAGCAGGCTTTTCGTCCTCGCCCCGTGACCGGGGGTGAAGACACCGGTGCCCGCTTCATAGACGATCGAGAGCGTTCCCGAATGGACGAGTTCGTTGCCGAGCCCCTGGATCATGAACCCCTTGACGTTTTCGAGCGTCTGACCCGTACAGATCACGATCGGGACCCCCATCTCGTGGAACTCGGTCAGAAGTGACAGGGTCTCCCTGGGGATCTCGTTGTCGGTGTTGCCCGCCGACCGAAGGGTTTCATCCACGTCGAGAACCAAAACGTTCACCGCTTTCCCGTACTTCGAGTGGAGATCGAGCGCGGTAAAGGCCTGCTCGCGGGTGGCATGGGCGGCGATCTCCGCGTACATCTCGCCGTTTTCGATCCCCGCTCGGATCGCCGATTTCCGCCGGTCGAGTTCATCGCTTGCACGCTCCCAGTGTTCGAGGGCCACCCGTGAGGCGACCGGCGGAAACAGCTCCACTAAATCCTGATATGCTTTCAACGTGTCCGCCGGAAACTCCTCGTAGAGCCGGTAGAGCGTATCGTAGCGTTCCATACCAGCACTGGCTACCCGAGCGACAAAAACGTGTATCAACCGGTGATTCTTTACTCGAAATAGAATAAATGTTTTGTTCCCTCGACTCCTGCCCACGAGTATGGACGCGATCGCGGTACGAAAGGGCGAACACGAACCGAGTGTGATCGAGGTTCCGAAACCCGAACCCGAGGCAAACGAGGTTCTCGTACGAACGTTGCGAGTAGGGGTCGACGGGACCGACAGGGAACTGCTCGAAGGCGGTCACGGCGAGTTCCCGGCGGGGGAGGACTACCTCGTACTGGGCCACGAGGCCGTCGGCGTCGTCGAGGATTCCAACGGAACCGAGTACGACGAAGGCGACGTGGTGGTACCGACGGTTCGACGGCCGCCGAACGGTCTCAACCGCTACTTCGAGCGGGGCGAACCCGACATGGCCCCCGAGGGCGAGTACAGTGAAAGAGGGATCGTCGGCGCACACGGCTTCATGGCCGAGTACTTTACTAGCTCCACGGAGTACCTGGTGAAAATCCCGAACGAGCAGGCTCCGCTGGGCTTTCTAATCGAGCCGATTAGCATCACGGAGAAGGCGCTCTGCCACGCCTACGCCTCGCGGTCGGCGTTCGAGTGGGAACCCGAGAGCGCGGCCGTTCTCGGCAACGGGAGTTTAGGTCTACTGACGCTTGCGATGTTCGTCCAGTCCTCGAAATTCGAGCGGACCTACTGCGTGGGGCGGCGGAGTCGGCCGGATCCAACAGTTGAAATCATCGAGGAGTTGGGTGCAACGTACGTCGATTCGCGCGAGACGCCAGTTGACGAGCTTTCGAACGAGTACGAGGGGATGGATCTGATCTACGAGGCGACGGGCTACGCGAAACACGCCTTTCAAACCATCGACGCGCTCGCGCCAAACGGCGTCGGGGCGCTTTTGGGTGTGCCCGACTCGTGGGAGTTCGAGATCGATGGCGGGCGACTCCACAAGGAGTTCATCCTACACAACAAGGCGCTCGTAGGGAGCGTCAACTCTCACATCGGGCATTTCGAGACCGCAAGCGACACCCTCGATTCCCTCCCCGAGAGCTTCCTCGACTCGCTCGTAACCGGCGTCTACGGGATCGACGACTGGGAGAAGGCCTTCGCGGATGACGATACGACTATAAAAACGGCGGTCGAATTCTCCGCGTATGAAGAACGTTGACGACCTGATCGAGAGCGCCGCCGAGCTAGCAGAACGGGGCCTCTCGAAGGGGGAGATCGCCGATGAACTGAACGTTTCTCGAGAGACCGCGAGCTGGCTGGTCGAACGCAGCGGGGGGACCGAACCCCGAGAGGAGCCCGAAACCCGAGGAAAACCTGCGGATATTCACGTCGATTGGAGCGCCGTTGGCCGCGACAGCGCGCGCCTGTCGTACGTCTCGCAGGCGATGGCCGACCTCCTCAGAAAACAGGGTGAGGGGATCGATTTAACAGTAGGTATCGAGAAGGCCGGCGCGCCGCTTGCGACGATGGTCGGCCGGGAGCTCGATACCGACCTGTGTAGCTACGCGCCGCGCAAACACCAGTGGGAGGAGGGCGACATCGACGACTTAGGAGGGAGTTTTTCGCGGAATTTCGCACAGATCAGGGACAGGGAGTGTTACGTGATCGACGACACGATCACGAGCGGAACGACGATGAAAGAGACGATCCAAGCGATCCGCGAGCAGGGCGGCGAGCCCGTTGCCTGCGTCGTCCTCGTCGACAAACAGGGCGTCGAGGAGCTAGAGGGTGTGCCCGTCTACTCGCTAGTGCAGGTCATTCCTGTCGGGAGCGAAGAGTAAGCCATCGAGGTCGCGAGCCCGAGTGCGGGGAGGTCCTCGCCGTGGAGGCACCGCGCCAGCGCGCGAAGGAGCGTCGTCCCGGAAGTCGTATCCCGGCGAGCGCCTCGGGCATCGAGCGCTGCTCCGTGAACCACCGGACGACGCTCATGGCGTCGGCCACTCCGCCGGCGTATCGATCCATCGGAAAACGGGGCGGGAATCGGCGTACATACCCCATCGTTCCGGAGCGATCGCCAAAAACCCACGGCGGAACGCCACCGGTGTAGCACAACTGCTTTCCCCTTCGGTCGGTTACAAAGAGATATGACGTTCCAACCCAACAGCGGTCTCGATCAAGCGGAGGTCACCGAACGTGTCGACAGCGCGATCGAGGAGAACGAGGTCGTGCTGTTCATGAAGGGCAACCGGCTAATGCCCCAGTGTGGCTTCTCCCAACGCGCGCTCGAACTGATCACCCAGTACAGAGAGGACGTAGAATGCGTCGATACCCTCGAATCGCTCGACGAGTACCGGGTCTCGCTCTCGGATCACAGCGGCTGGGAGACGACGCCACAGACCTACGTCAACGGCGATTTCATCGGCGGTAGCGACATCTTAGCGGAGATGGACGAACGCGGCGAACTCGCGGCGGCACTGAACGCCGAGTAGTCGATCGGCGCGGGGCCGAATCCACATAACTGGCCACGATCGGTAGTATATGCAGGCAGTAGTTTTTTTAAGGGAAGCCAATATATGTCTGGAGCACGTATTGACGAGTGCACGGGCGCACAGTCAGGGATCAAACGGAACCCGAGAGATACATCCACCAATTATGTCAGGGCGCGTATATCAACTTCACTCGACGCTGGAACTCCCCCTCGAAGATGTCCACGAGTATTTCGATAGCGATCCGGAGCTGCCGGAGCAGATCGAAGACATCGACATCACGAGGCGAAACAACACGCTGATCATCCACAATTCCGGTTCGGTCTCGCCGTTCCTCGAGGGGAGCATGGGGGAGGCTTCGGATTGGTGGCTCAAGGTCCGTGGCGACGTCTTGCCCAATCAAGACGGGGCCTGGTCGCTCGGGAGGTCCAGTCACAGATGGCAAGAGGTGTGGGCACAGGACGGCATCATCAACACATCTGATGAATGCCTCAAGAAAGACATAGCGGACGAGGACCTGGGTCTGGAGTTCATCGAAGCGTTGCGGCCTGTCGTCTGGAGGTGGAAGGATGGGTCGGACGAGGTGTACCATAGAGGTTTAATTGCACAGCAGGTTCAGGAGGCTCTGAAGTACTTAGATAGTCCTCGGCATTTTTCGGGAGTGGTCGACCGGGGTGGTGCGCTCGGGCTTCGGGAGCGCGAGTTCATCGGACCACTCATCAAGGCCGTTCAGCAGCTCAGTGCCGGCGTTCGCGAACTCGAGGCAGCGAGGCCTGAAATCGTTGCCACCGAGATCGCCAGACAAGCCGGCCGGATCGAGGGCCAAGCGAAGGACATAATTGAGCTGCA
>JADFQH010000277.1 GCA_022561895.1 Methanobacteriota archaeon
AGTTTCGTCCTGTTCGCCGTCATCTGGGTGACGGTGATCGAGAACTACCTCGAAAACCGTGAGCTAGAACTGACGAGCAGAGAATCATGACGCCAGATCCGCACGCGGTCGAGATACTGCTCCAAGCCGGGGACGAACTCGGCGTCGAGGCCGTGATCCGGTGGGGCTGGATCTTCCTCGCGCTGTATCTCGTTTTGATCCTCTTTCTGGGCTATCTCGGCTACAAACGTGTCGAAGCCGGCACCGGCGGGACGAGTGCGCAGGACGAGTACGCGACAGCTCGGGGCGGCTTTGGCTTTCTCACGCTGGCGCTTGCGTACGCGGCGACGGTCGCAAGCGGTGCGACGTTCATGAGCATTCCCGGACTGGGCTACGACATGGGCTTTCTGGCGGGCTACTACGCGATGATCTATCCGGTCGGCGTCTTCTTCGGAATACTGCTCGTTGCCCGTATCAGCAAGAAGGTCAGCGATCGCTTCGGCTCCCAGTCGGTTCCCGACTACATCGGCGATCGGTTCCAGAGTCCGGGGCTTCGAGTTATCACGGCGCTTCTCTCGCTGTTTCTCATCTTCTATGCAATGGCACAGATCTCGGCAGCAGGCTGGATGTTCGAGGTCATACTGGGCATCGAGTACGCCGTCGGTATCTGGGCGGCCGGACTACTGCTGATCGTCTATCTCGCAGCGGGCGGCTCACACGCCGACATCCTCACCGACGCGGTCCAGGGGGCGATCATGATCGGCATCACCCTGCTGATCGTCGTCATGTTCGCAACCGGCTGGGGGATCGACGGCGGGATGAGCGCGGTCAACGCCGCACTGGCCGACGCCGAGACGGGTGCAAACCAATGGGACACCCACACCGATCCGGAGAACCCACTCTTTTCGGGCTGGTGGGCGATCGCCCTCCTGTTCATCGCCCATATCGGATTCACCGCCCAGCCCCACCTGGGGAACAAGTTCTTCGCGATCAAGAGCAACCGTTACATTCGACGATTTATGCTTGCCGCCTCGGTCGTCGGGATCGTGCTCCCGCTGATGTACCTCGGCGGGGTCCTCGGGGCCGCACAGGGGATCGAGGTGGCCGACGCCGATGCGATCATCCCGACGCTGTTCGTCGAGAACCTCCATCCGATCGCGGCGGCGTTCCTCGGGATCGTGATCCTGAGTGCGATTATCTCGACCGCCGACGGGCTAATCATCTCGATCTCCCAGATCTTCGCGAACGACCTGTATCGCAAGTCCTACGTCCCGTGGAAGGGTGGCGATCCCGACGCCGAAGCCGTCCACCAGCGCACGCTGCTCATTTCGCGCGTCTCGACGGTCTTTATCGTCTTCGTCGCCGTCGCCGCGGTCATCGTTCCACCCGAGTATCTCGTCGTCTTCATGTGGACCGGGATCGGCGGGATCATCGCCTCCTACGGCGGTCCCTATCTTGTGGGCACCGTCTGGCGAGGAACGACCAAAGCCGCCGCCTACGCCGCCATCTTCTTCGGGTTCGGGATCTACTTCTACATCCATCTCGGCCCGCAGTTCGGACTCATGGGGGGTATCTGGCCACTAAACGAGAACCCATACGCCTCGACCGGCATTGGACTGATCGTCAGCGTCCTCACCACAGTCGTCGTAAGTTTCTTAACGGAGCCGCCTGCCGATGAACATCTCGATAAGGTGTTCGATGCCGAATCTCGCCTCGCCGAAACGAGAACGACCGAACCGACCGGACCCGCCGATCCCGCCGGCTCCAGCGAGGCGGACGACTGAACGATAGCTACAGAACTGCGTCCCCTTACAGAATACTGATGCAGATCGAAACATTTGAACGGACCCTCGACGAACAAACGGCACTCGAACGCACACGGAACCTGAGTTTCGGACAGTACTGTCGCCACTGGATCGCGGATCGACTTGACCGTTACTCAGTCGATACGGACTACAGCGTCTCGCTTGTCTACTATCCCGACTACATCGCATACACGTCAGTCACGATACGGAAGACACTCGGCACGACGAAATCGCTCAGGTTCCTCGCGGGGATCGACGCCGTAACCGGGGACGTCGGCGAGATCGACGTGGAGCTTCCACCCTACAGAACGAACGAGATCGACCCCTCGCGGATCGTTTCCTCCCGAATCGAGGATTCGGAGGCGTCCGATCTCTGGCGCGAATGGCTTTTCTCGTACGTCTCGCGGTACTATCGTGCCACGGCGATGCCCGAGTACTCCCTCGACGAACTACAACTCGTCTACACACCCTACTGGTTGATCGACAAGGGAACAGTCGGAGAAAGTCTCGTCGTTAGTGATCTCACCCGTCGAACGTCGAAAGTCGAGGAGATCGAGGTAATAAAAGAGTTCTACCGAATCCACGCCGGTACGGCGCACTAATGCCCGTTTTCCGGGACACCGGGAGGAAACGTTGGAACACCACCCCGCTACGGTAGCCAGCTGGTCCGTGAATCCACTATTGCATCGGACGTTCCCCTTGTCGTCGGACAGTTCCGGCGTCGATCACCCAGTATGCGGCAGGGTTGCAAAACACGTAGTTATATACTCGTTAGGGGCGGGTGATCTATCATGAGCTACGACCGCTCCGTCTCCGCGCCCGACCACGAACAGGTCCCCGAGACCGTCTGGCAGCTTCAGATGCCCCGCATCCGCTTTGGCAGAAACGCCATCGAAGAGCTCGCCTTTCAGTTCGAGGACCTCGGTGTCGAGGCGGGCGCACGCGGGCTGATCGTCACCGACGAGAATCTCGTCTCGCTGGGGCATGCAGAGCGCGTACGCGAGCAGCTCGGCGAGTACGAGATCGATATCTACGACGAGGTCGAACGCGAACCCTCGATCGAAGCCATCGAGGAGTCTCTCTCCTTCGTCCGGGATGAAGCGGGCGAGGACGGCTATGAGTTCTATCTCGGTCTCGGCGGGGGAAGCTGCATCGACACCGCGAAGGTCACTCGCGCCGTTATCGCAAACGGCGGCGAACCCCTCGATTACATCGCCGAACCAACAGGGGAAGGCAAGCCCGTCACCGAATCGGGACCGCCGTTAGTACTCGTCCCGACTACTGCGGGCACAGGGGCGGAGATCTCGCCGGTCGCGATCCTCTCGGTCGAACAGAAGGAGACCAAAGAGGGGATTTCGAGCGATCACGTCCGGGCTGATTCCGCCGTCCTCGATCCCACGTTGACGACGACCCTCCCCCCAGATATAACGGCCAAAACCGCGATGGACGCACTTGGCCACGCCATCGAGGGCTATACGACCCATCCCTACGACAGCCTGCTTCGCGCGAGCGATCCCGCGAGCCGCCCGGTCTACGCGGGACGTACCCCAGTCACTGAGATGTTCAGCGAGAAAGCAATCTCCTTACTTTCCTCAAACGTTCGTCGGGCGGTCCACAACGGCGATGATTTGGAGGCTCGCGAAAACATGCTTCAGGGCGCGCTCTTGGGTGCGATCTCCGGACTTACTGCGGGTGCGAGCCTCTGTCACGCGATGGCCTACCCGGTAGGAAATCGATATCACACGTTCCACGGCGAGACGATTGGGGTCCTTACCCCTGCAAGCACCTTGGGGTATAACGCGGCGAGCGATCCCGAGCGCTTCGCCGACGTCGCTCGCTTGTTCGGCGTCGATACCACGGGACTGAGCACGCGCGAGGCCGCAGACGAACTCAAATCGGAGTATATTCAGCTCCAGCAGGATTTGAACGTCCTACCGAGTGGACTGGCCGAGCTGGCAGGAATCGACGAGAGCGACATCGACTGGCTCGCGTCTCAGACGGTCGAGAGCCAACAACGTCTGCTGCGGTGTAATCCGCGGCCGGTAAGCGAAGAAGACGCTTACGAGGTCTTCGCGGACGCGCGCACGTTCCTCACCAAAGCCTGGGACCACGAGCGCGAGGCCTTCCGCTACAACCACGACCCGGCCTGGCTCGACTCGTACTACCCGAGCCTCCCCGGCTCCACGCCCGCGAGCCTCTTCGCGCTCTCGTTGCTCGGCGAGGACATCGGGAAGCGGCGCTGGGGCAAGGCGCGTGCCTTCGT
>JADFQH010000020.1:0-1917 GCA_022561895.1 Methanobacteriota archaeon
CTTCGACCGGCGGGAAGGCGGGGTTGAGGTTGTGGGAGGCATGCATAAGTGGATTATGCCGGCCAACTGGAAGATGCCGGCCGAGAACTTCTGCGGCGACGGCTATCACACCGCTTGGAGCCACCTTTCCGCGGTAAACACCGGGTTTGGCGGTAACTTCCGCACCAGCAAGTCCAGGGAAGGAGCGGTAATCTCTCCGGGTAACGGCCATTGTATCGTGGGCCTGGGACCGGATGATCCGTCCGACCCAGGAGTGCCCGAGATTTTGGCCTACGAGGACGAGATCCGTGATGAAGTAGCGAAGCGGATGGGCGAGAGACTTCGGCTGATAAGGCCCCACGCCGGCACAATCTTTCCTAATTTCTCCATCCTGCGCAGTGTCGCTAGGACCTTCCGGGTCTGGCAGCCCCGAGGACCCGGCCGGACCGAGATACAAGCTGCCGTATACGTCGACAAAGCAGCCCCGCCCGAGGTTAAAGAGGCCGTGCTGGCGGACCTCGTGGAAGGTGAGCGCGCCCTCGGTGCTCGTCATCCCCTCGGCGTAGGTCGTCACGAGCGGGCCGCACATCCCGATGCAGTGCACTCCCCCCAGTAAGCCGATGAGGAAGAACACGGCCAGATCTGCGTAGATGGGTGTGCCGCCTACGACTGCGGGAACTGTCATGACCATTCGTCGGGCCGCGTAAGAACGCAACGCGGGTTGCTCAGTTCTAGCGCCCGGACGTTTCTATCTATTGCGGTTCGATCCTCGAATCGCCGGCCGGCGCTCCTCCGAGCAGTTTCACCGGCTCGTATAGCCGACGCCCGAGGTGGCTTCGCCCTCGCGCCCGACGTACTGTACCGTATCGATGCCGGCTGCGACCTCGATCTCCGTGAGTTCCAGCGTGTCCATGTCGATGAGCGCAACGGTGCCCTCGGCATCCGCGGGCGTGCTGAAGTAGCCGCCGCCCGTGACGCCAGCCCGGTACTCGCCCTCTGTCCCGCCCGTTTCGATCCGTTCGACCTCCTCGAAGGCTTCGAGATCGAGGACCGAAACGTCGGGCGTGGTGGTGTTCGCCACAAACCCGTACAAACCGTCGTCGCCCTCGTGATACCGCAACACACCGGGTCCGCCCTCGATCCCGATCGTCTCTACGATCTCGCTCTCCTCGCTCGTCGCGTCGAGAACGCGGAGCTCCTCGCCGTCGAGCACTCCCAACAGCTCCTCGTCGGGGCTGAGATACATCCCGCCGCCGAAATCGAGGCTGTCGACGACCTCGTCGGCCTCGGTGTCGATCACCGCCGTCCCGCCCGGATCGCCCGCCCGCTCGAAGTATGCGAGGCCCGTCCGGGGAGCGTACGCCTTGTAGTGCGTGCCACCCTCGTCCTCTAGGGGGAACTCCTCGGTGCGTTCTCGCTCGTCGAGACCGATCACCAGCCCGGCAGCGCTGATGACGTTCATCGCGTAGGCCTTCGGATCGAGATCGGGATGGTGGAGCAGCTTCCCGTGGCCCTCTCCCTCCAGCCCGGCTTCGACCACGTCGACCACCTCCAAGCTCTCGGTGTCGATCACGTAAAAGGAGCCTTCGGCGTCCGAGTGGCTCCAGATCTCGCCCTCGACGGGGTTGTAGATGTGGACCGGATCCGGCCCGACATCGATCTCGCCCGCAACCGTGCGGGTTTCGGTGTCGATTACTACCACTTGTGCTGTCGTCCCCTCGTTGACGAAGATCCGCGAGTGATCGCGCGTGATCCGCGGATCGCCCCACTCTGCGCCGCTTGCGTCGAGCTCTTCTACGACCTCGCCTTCCTCGGGATCGATAACCCCGATGGTGTCGGGCGCGAACGCGTAGAGCAGCCCCTCGCTGCCGACCGCTTGTGCCTCCTCGTCGCCGTTTTCCCCACCCCCGTCCTCGTGATCATGATCCGCGTGGTCGT
>JADFQH010000020.1:1927-18525 GCA_022561895.1 Methanobacteriota archaeon
CTTTCGTCTTCTTCGCCACCGCCATCCGTACAGCCGGCGAGTGCAAGTGCCAAACCGCCCCCTACTCCCTGTAGGAACCGCCGCCGTCGAACCGTGTCCATGCCCCCTCTTTTGGCTCCTCATTAGTTCGGGTTCTGGTCCAACCGTCGAAAGCTATAGTAGTCGTTGAAACTGTTTGCATACCATGTGTATTGACGTTCAACGACTACTATACCCACCCCGCCCGAACCGGATCGCTTCGAGAAGCACTGCCAACGTCCCGATGAAACCGACGCCGAGCGCGCCGGTACGGAGCCACGCCGCAAAGGCGGTGTCGGCCTCGCCCGTGTGGTCGTGGTCGTCGTGATCGGGGTGATCGGGGACGTTGTACAGCCGGAACCACTCGCTCTCGTAGCTCTCACCCACCTGTCCGGAGACGCGCACGTCCCAGCTCCCGATTTCGGGGAGCGTCTGAACGCTGGAGTAGACGCCTTCGTCGGTTTCCTCTAAGTCGACGGTGTGGGTGGCGTCGAACTGGTCGTTTCGCATGAGCAGGGTCGGATCCTCGACCTCGGCGGACCCGCCCCCGGCGAAGGTGGCGTCGATGACCAGCGGCTCGTGTTCGTGAACGATCACGCTCGTGCCGCCGTCCTCGGCGGGGAGGACCGCGAGTTCGATCCCGTCGCTTTCGACGGTGACCTCGCTTGGCCCGTCGTCCGCGATAGCGGCCGTCGGCGTCGCGGTGATGAGCCCCGAGACGAGGATCACACAGACGAGGACGCCGACTTCGATTCGCACCGCCCGAACGACGCGGTCCGTATCGGCCTCGTCCCGTCTCAATCTTCGAAGGAGGACGAACCGGGTGAGTCCGCCGAGCCCGAGCGCGACGGCGACGAGAAGCACTTTCGCCGAGAGCGCGGCTCCATAGAGCGTCGTCCGCAGGCTCTCGGGATCGGGGGCGTGCCAGGCCGCCAGCACGAGCCCGGTCGTCGCCGCGAGCGTCACCCCCGTGAACGCGACGATCGAAAAGCGCCGGACGGCTTCCCCGGCCACCTCGCTTCTGTTTCGGGCGTTTCGAAGGACGAGCGGGAGCACCAGCCCGAGGACGAGCAGGCCGCCGAGCCAGAGCGCCGCCCCGCCGATATGGGCGAAATCGACGAGGGTTCCCTGTAGGCGATCGACGAGGCTTGCGGAGTGGCTCGTCGCGCTCACCGAGAGCTGGATGAGCAGCCCGCCCGCGATCGCGCCGCCGAGCCAGAACCGACGGGAAACGCTCCTTCGCTGGGCGACCAGCAGCGTTCCGAGGACCCCGACCGCGATCCCCAGCTGTGCCACCCAGATTGCCCCGAGGGCGGTGGCGAGGAACTCGACGACCCCGCCTACCGAGAGGGCAGAAAGCGAGGCGCTCCGGGCGAGCCCGAGCCCGAAGACGCCGACGAGAAGAAGCGCCGCGAACAGCGAGAGCAGCGATCGCGCCCGGCGTTCGGCCGCCCCGAGCGGGACGCCGAACCGACCCGACAGCGGGTAGACCGCGATCCAGAGCGTGACCGGAACTCCAACTAGTCCGATCAGCGAGAGCAACACGAGCGCGTTCGCGCCCGCTTCGCCCGTCGCGACGCCCTCGTCGTCCTCAGCATGAAGCTCGATCACCTGCTCGCGGTCGAGTGGCTCCTCGCCGACCGAAAAGAGAAACGTCCCCGAGGTGGTGTGGCCGTCGTCAGCGAGCACCTCCCACTCGACGGTGTAGATCCCCTCGCCTGCGTCGGTATCCGGGAGATCGACCGCGGTGAGGACGCGCTGGCTGTTCTCGGGATCGATCTCGGCCTCACCACTGACATCCTCGCCGTCCGGTCCGGTGACGCTTACCTCGGCGATCTGGACGCCATCACCGGAAAACGAGAGCGCCACTTCCTCGATCTCCTCGACCTGCTCGCCGTTTGCGGGATCGCTTTCGGCCAGATAGGCGTGCCCGCTTGCGAGCGGCGCGCTCGCGAGAAGCGCACACAGCACCGCCGCGATCAGGGCGACCTTGAGCCCGCGAGAGCGCACTCGGCTCACGTCGCCCACCGGGTTCGACGTCCGCTATACATACGCGGTCCGTCGGGCCCCGCTCTCCTTTCGGTTCTGGTTCGACCGTCGAAACTCATTCGTCGAGCAGGTCGTCGACCAGCCGCATGAACCGGTCCGCGAACCGATCCGGCAGCGAATCGGTCGTATCCGCGAGCAATCTGGTCGTGCGGTCGGGGTGGGCGACGGACAGCCGAACGCGGTTTCGTGCGTCCCGTTCCTTCCGGACGATCCCCTGTTCGATCAATCGATTCGTATGCCATTCGAGGGTGCTGCGCGCGATCCCGAGCTCGTTTGCGACCCGCTCCGGTTTCGCCCCCTCGTTTTCGAGCAGGGCGGTGAGTAGCTCGCGGGCGGTCTCCCGACGGACGAGCGCGAGGGTTCGCCGTTCCCAGGGATCGTGGGTCGGCGGGTAGTAGTGCGTCCGACCGTAGAGGCGCTCGTCGGTCAGCTCCTCGGTTCGAAGCAGTCGGTGGAGATGATACTGAACTTGACCGGGTGCGAACGCGGAATCTCGAACTAGCGCGTTGAAGTGGATCCCCGGATTGGTGTAGACGTGCGTGCGGATCCGATCTCGGGTGTCGGTCGTCATGGCGATCGTTTCACCACTGTGGGGGCCCAATGGCTAAATGTCGTCCGAAACGCTCGCCAAACGTAACCGATTTGTCCACTCTCTGCGAACCGTGTCTCAATCGACTCATGAAGCTCTTTATGCTCTTTCAGCAGACAGCGGGTCAGTGGCCCGCAGCAGAGCACACGCCCGTTTTGCTCGCCGTCATCCTCCTTGCTGCGTTTGGCACTGTTGCGCTCTTTCTGATCGGCGTTACGGTCCTCGTGCGCCGCCGTTCGATCCGATATCTACTCGTGACGGCCGCACTCGGCGCACTCGTTGTTCGGACGCTCATTGGACTTGCAACCGTCTTCGGAGTCGTCCCGATGACGCTCCATCACCTCCTCAGTCACGGGCTCGATTTTCTCATCGCGATCCTCGTTCTTTCGGCGGTCTATCTGAGCGGCTCGTCGACACGCTCGATGTCCACGAAGTAGCCTCATCGACACCGGCTCACTGGACGACCGCACCACACTCGCGGTACTGGGAGAGATACGTCTCGATAACGTTTTCGTGAGAAAACCGCTCGAAGCAGGCGTCGTACGTTTCATGGGGGTACTCCGCGGCGCTCTCGATCGCCCCGACAACCTCCTCCTCGCTCGTCACGCCGATTCCACGATCGTGGCCCGCGATCAGCTCGTGGGCCGCAGAATCGGGCTGGTACTCGACGATCCCCACGCAGCCACAGGCGAGTGCATACAGGAGTTCGATCCCGAACGGGGTTCGATCCGCCGTGTGAACGAAGACGTGTGCACCCTTCATCCGTGCGATGCGCTCCTCGCGGGGGAGTTTCCCGACGAAATCCACTCGATCGTCGATCCGGAGATCGGCCGCCAGCCGCTCGTATTTCTTTCGATCTGGTCCCTCGCCGATCACGAACGTGCGCCACTCCCGGTGACGGAACTCCGCGAGCGCGAGCAACAGCCCGCCGAGATTTGCGTGCTCATCGAGGGAACCGGCCCACAGCAACGCCGCCGATCCCGACGGCTCGATCCCTCGAATCGTATCGAGACGGACTCCGTCAGGGACGACCGTCGCATCCCCACCGCGTTCGCGAACCTTCGTACGGACGTGTTCGGAGGGGACACAGACCACTTCGGCGGCCGAGAACGCTCGATCGAGTCGTTGAGAGGGCTCCTCACCACACCACTCGACTAGGAGTGGAAGAGCCGAGAGCCGAGCGGCGAGTGCGACTTTCGGGTTGGCTCCGGCGGCGTGAACGATATCCGGCCGGTCGTCGGCGAGCGCGCCCGACAGCCGGGTCACAAACCAGCGCCGCGAGTCCGAAATGCCGCGGTAGGTCACTCCCTCGCGCTCGAACGCCTTCTCCTCGCCGTCCCACCATCGAGTACAGAACATCGTTATCTCGTGACCGCGTGCGGCGAGCAGTCCCGCAGTGCGTCGCATTCGTCGGGCCAGCACCGTTTCGTCCGCGGGCGTGGCATGGACGAACGCGACTTTCATACAGTCGAACAAGTATTGATCTGATAAAAACTTTGTTCGATCCTCTCGTCGGTCATCCGAGTATTATCGCAGCCGTTGAGGTCGATACACGCTCGGGCTGCGGATTCGTGGCCAGCGTCCGCGAACGCTGGCCGCAGGCTACAGGCGGTGTGTAAAGCCCCAGTCTCCGAGCTTCGCTCTCGTCCGTCGTCGCTTTTCAGCGCTCTTCTACGATAGCCCATCCCACGAGCCCGAGTAAGAGGAGACAGCAAAGCGCCATCAGTGCCTGCGATCCGGCGGCGATCGGTTGTTCGGCCGCTCCGCCGGTTGCGATCGCCACGACGTCGCCGAGCCCCTGAGCCGATCCTCCGAGTCCGAGCAGTGCAAACAGACCGAGTCCGTAGAGACCTATCCGCTGTCGGCCCGCGCTGCGCCCGAGCTGGCCGAGGAAGACGAACAGAATTCCAAAGATCGACGGGATGAGCGCGGTCGCGCTCGCGAAGTCGGTCAGGATGTATGCTAGAACGCCTACAACCGCCAGTAGAACGCCGATTCCGATACCCGCGCTGAACGTCGTTTCGTCAGCCTCGACCATACTGATTTGATTACAGTGGCGAACGAATGTATTTTTCGCTCCGTTCGTGCGCCCGTCGCCGCGATCCGAAACGCTTTGTTTCCGGCTGCGATACGCCGGAGCATGCCATATGAGTTCGAACGCTATCTCAACGTCAGAAACGCTTACGGGGCCTCGTTCGGGCCCGACGGCGACCGGCTGGCCTTCCTCCAGGACACCACGGGCGTTCCCCAGGTGTGGTCGCTCGGCGCGCCCCTCGCGTGGCCCGACCAGCACACGTTTGACGAGGAACGTGTCACCTTCGCCTCTTTCTCGCCCGAGCGTCCTGAACTGGTCTTCGGGATGGACGAGGGCGGCAACGAGCGCCAGCAGCTCTTCTCGCTTGATTTTGGGGACGGTACGATCGCACCCCTGACCGACCGTCCCGACGCCAAGCACAGGTTCGGCGGCTGGTCACACGACGGCGAGCGCATTGCCTTCGCCTCGAACCGCCGCGATCAAGCGGTGTTCGACATCTACGTCCAGGGTCGGGAAGAACGAGGCGAGGAGGCCGAACTGATCTACGAGGGCGAGGGCTGGCTCACCGTCGGGGGATGGAGCCCCGACGATTCTCGACTGATCGTCACCGAATCGCATTCGAGCTTCGACCAGGATATCTACGTCCTCGATATCGACTCTGGCGAGCTGACCCATCTCACGCCCCACGAAGGCAACGCCCGGTTCCAGAGCACGAGCTGGGGTCCAGAGGGAGCGGCGATCTACCTCGTCACCGACGACGGAGCGGACACACTGTATCTCGCCCGGCTCGACGCCGAAACGGGCGGTCTCGCGGTGGTCGAGGAGGGGGGAGAGTGGAACGTGGAGGGCGTTGCACTCGACGAGGAGAGCCAACGGATCGTCTACTCGCGGAACGTCGACGGCTACACCGAACTCACCGCCGGCGAACTCGCCGACGAAACCGAGATCCGCGAGTTTCGCGCGCCCGATCTTCCCGAGGGAGTCGCGGGCGGCGTGAGTTTCGACCCCGATGGCGAGCGCTTTGCGGTCAGTGCGACCGGCGACACCGAGAACGCGAACGTTTTCGTTGTGAATATCGAAACCGGCAACGTCGAGCGATGGACGAACGCCGCCACTGGCGGAATCCCAAAAAAACGGTTCTCGCCGTCGGAGCTGGTCCGGTTCGAGAGTTTTGATGAAAGGGAGATTCCCGCCTTCTTTTCGCTGCCCGAAGACGCCGCCGAGGGTGAGACGCCGGTAATCGTCGATATTCACGGTGGGCCAGAAAGCCAGCGCCGCCCCTCCTTTAGCCCGGTCAAACAGTACTTTCTGGATCGGGGCTACGCCTACTTCGAGCCGAACGTCCGAGGGTCGTCGGGCTACGGAACGAAGTACACGCATCTGGATGACGTCGAGAAACGGATGGACTCGGTAGCCGATATTCGAGCGGGTGTCGAGTGGCTGCACAGCCAGCCCGAAATCGATCCTGAAAAAATCGTCGCGCTCGGCGGCTCGTATGGGGGGTTCATGGTGCTTGCGAGTCTGACCGAGTACCCCGAGCTGTGGGCCGCCGGGATCGACATCGTCGGCATCGCGAACTTCGTCACCTTTCTCGAAAACACCGGCGACTGGCGGCGCGAGCTTCGAGAGGCCGAGTACGGCTCGCTCGATGAGGATCGCGAGTTTCTCGAATCCGTCTCGCCGATCAACACTATTGAGACGATCGAAGCCCCGCTGTTCGTTCTGCATGGTGAGAACGATCCCCGAGTGCCCGTCGGCGAGGCAGAACAGATCGCAGAGCGGGCGAAAAAACACGTCCAGGTCGAGACGCTCATCTTCGAGGACGAAGGACACGGCTTTACGAAGTTAGAAAACCGGATCGAGGCGTATACGAAGATTGCGGCGTTTCTCGACGAACACGTCGGATCTTGACGCTCATATATCTGAAAAAACGTAGCTATATATGAGCGAAGGGCGAAAGAGAAGTATGAGCGAGTTCTCGCCGACACCGAACGAGGAGTCGGTCGCGGCGGTTCGAGAGAGATGGGTCGAACGAACGGACACGTTCGAGCGCGTCTATGACGTCGTGTTGGGAATCAAAGAGCCAACGGCGTACACGGAGATCGCTGAACTGGCTGCGTGCTCCGAAAACGCCGCCCGGAAACACCTCGATCGACTCGCGGAGATGGGGATCGTTCGGGCCGACCACGACGCGCGTCCCGCTCGATACAGTCGGAACGAAGGCTATCTCGAATGGCAGGAGGCGAACCGGATCGCGGAGGAACTGACGACCGAGGAGATCATCGCGCGCGTCAAGGATATAGAACGGGAACTCGATGAGTTCGAAGAACGGTTTCAAACACCGAACCTCGATGAAATAAACGTCTTCGATCACGATGATCACGGCCGGATCCACGATCTGATGGAAGCAGTAGGCGAGTGGCAGACGGCCAGACGAGACGTTCGGCTGTACGAACTCGCCCGCCGGATTGCGTCAAACGACGGTCACGTCGTCCCCGCCTGAGTAGATGGATGAACCCGACAGCGGACCGATCGACCGCCAAATCCTTCGGCTCCTCGATCGGAAGTTAGAGCGCTATCCGCTCGTCGAATCTACGAGGTATGATCCCGACCCGTACGAGCCGCGCCAGCTTCACGCGCTGTTCGTCGGGGACCGGTATCCTTCTTCCGTCGAGTCCGCACGGATCGAGATCCGGTGGTTCGAAGCGGGTGATTTCGGGTTTCATTATGTTGAGGAAGACGAGGAGAGTACGTGGCACTGTCGGTGGGATCGACATCCGAACCCGCATAATTCTCGAAACCATTTCCACGAACCGCCCGACTGTGTGTCGGTCATTGATCTCTCGTTTTCGGAGACGAACCCCGTCCCTCTACTGTTCACCGTCCTTTCCGCAATCGAAGAACGAATCGATCAGCTCTGGGACTGATGGCCGAAAACGAGCGTACCCCTCGTTTTTCACTCGCGTTCGAGCACGACGACACCGAGCAGAATCGATACCCCGCCAATAACGGTCGCGGCCGTAACCGGTTCTGCGAACAGCGCCGCACCCAGCGCGACCGTGACCGGCGGTTCTGCCGTGCTTACGATCCCTGCCCGACTCGCCCCGATCCGTTTGAGTCCTGCGAAAAAGGCGAGGACGGGGATCGCGGTCGCGAAGACGGCGATCGAGAGGAGGATTCCCCAAGCTACCGGCGCACTCGGAACGAGTAGCTCGCCGGTGGCTCCCCCGATTCCGACGAACGACAGCCCGGCCGCGGGCAGGACGTGAGCCGTCAGGACGATGGGATCCGTGGTCGTAAGCATCGCCCGCGAGATGGTGATGTAGAAGGCGTAGGCGAGTGCGGCCCCGAGGACGATCCCCACACCACTCAGAGAGGCTCCGGCCGGGTCCGCACCGGCGACGAGCGCGACGCCGCCGAGCGAGAGGACGAGTGCGAGAAGCGTACTTCTGCAGACTCGTTCTTTCATCGTTGCGACCGCCAGCACGACGACGAACGCGGGGTAGGTGTAGAGTACGATCGCGACCAGCCCCGCGGTCATGAACTCCAAGCCGAGAAAGTACAGCCCGCTCTGGGTGGCATACCCCACAGCACCGAGACCGAAGCCGACGAAAAGCGCCCGTCCCCGAAGCACTGTTAGTCGGTTCTTGATGGCGAGAAAACTCCAGACGAGCGCCGCCGCGAGCAGAAACCGGAAGGTAAGCACCGTCGGAATCGGGAGGGCGGCGCGCTGGGCGTACACCCCGAAAATACCGAGTGTTCCGAAGCCCACAGCCGAAAGGAGAACCAGCGCGATCCCCGTCCGTTCGTCGCCGATCTGCCCGCTCATACCTCTCCGTACTCGGCCTCCACGATACGAGTTATCATTGTCCGGCGGTGTCGAAGCCCCTACCACGCTCGGCACCGAGAGTCGACTCGATGATCGAGTACCGCGAATGGGTACGGGCGATGAAGACCTCGGTTGCGGTCGGCCGTAAACAGCAGATCACCGTCACGGCCGCCGGCTTAGGTTACTACGCCTTCAACTCGTTCGTTCCGCTGTTGTTGCTCGTTACGATCGGCGTTTCAGTTGTTCAGGATCCCGAGACGACCGCGCGACTGCTCGAATCCGCGACCGGCCTCGACGCCGCGGAGATCGAGACTGTACTCGCGGAGATCGACGGCGGGCGCACCCGCGCGGGCGTGATCGCCGCGGGCATCTTCGCCTACAGTACGGCAACGATGTTTCAGGCCATCAACATGGCCTTCAGCGAAATTTATGGCACGCGAAAGGAGCGCTCCGGTCTTCGGAAAGTGACCGACACGCTCCTCATTTTCGCCATCGTGGCAATTGCCCTCGTTCTCGTCGGAGGCGTCGGCGTGGCGCTCGTTCTCGTGATCGACAGCGTCGCCGTCTCGATCCTCAGCGTTCCCCTGCTGTTCGGCGCGTTTATCCTCGCGTTCCTCCCGATGTACTACCGATTTCCCGGCGAACGCGTTACGGTTCGTGAATCGGTTCCCGGCGCGGCGTTCTCGGCGGTCGCGTGGACGCTTTCGGCGCTGTTCTTTCGCGTGTACGCGACGACTTCCGACAGCGTTGCGCTCTACGGGATCGCCGGTGCTGTTCTGCTGGTGCTTACGTGGCTCTATCTCGGCGGGCTGATCCTGCTCTTTGGCGTAATCCTTAATGCCGTCCTGGCAGGACGGATCGAAGCCGACGACGGCTGGCTCCCAGTCGAGGGATAATCTCGATCACCTGTCCTGTCGTCGCGCGTCCGGCGGAAGCTCCTCCGAAAGCCACTGAAACAGCAGCTCCTTGCTCTCGTTGCTGGTCCGGACCTCGTCGTGGGTCGCCCCATCGAGGACGACGTTTTCGACTGCTCCCTCCAGTTCCGGGCTGTCCGGGCGCGTCGTGAAGAAACTGTCCGAGGTGCCCCGGATCGTGTAATACGCCACGTCGCCCGGCGTTTCGTCGGGGTTGTTGAGTTCGAACAGCGCCTCTCCGGGGGTGTCAGCACAAGGAATCGCGATGAAGTTACAGGGTCTCGCGTTTCCGGGTCCCGATTCGCAGAGTGCCCCACACGTTTCGGTTCCATGGTTCGCGCCAGCGAGTCCAACGAACGTCTCGACCCGGTCGAAACGATCGAAATCGTCCATCCAGTGGCGGATGCCGGTCACGCCGAGGCTGTGGCCGACCACGTTTACCCCGTTGACACCCGTCTCGTCGGCGATCTTCGTCGTGAAATCCTCTAACTGATCGCGCATCATCTCGTGGGTGCTCCCGGTCTCTCGGAAGGTGATCGACCAGAGCGCATCCCCACCGAACCCTCGGTCGATGAAGTACTCGGCGTGTGCGTTGAAATCACACGCGTCGCGGCTGTTGCCATGAGCGAACACGATCGGGTAGTGGTTAGTCCCCGGCTCGGTCCCGTGATGTTCGTGCCCGCCCCAGCCGCCGTAGGCTCCATCGGTGTCGAACGGCAGGTTCTCGTCGCTGTTTCTGTCGGTATCGCAGGACGTTTCACCGGGCTGATCGAGACCTGCGAGATCGTCGAACTCCTCACTCGCTCCGACGGGTCCCGACACCCCGACGACGGACGCCCCGGCTGCTCCGACCGTTTTCAGAACGTTTCGCCGGTTCAGTGTTCTCGATTCATCATCCTGATTCATAACAACAGTCAACACGCAACACTGGTTAAACCCTCCGCTGGTCTGGATCTCTTGGTGAAACTGCTGTCGATTTCGGAGTACTGTTCGCGTTCAGATCACGCCCGTCACGGTGGCCGCCTCGCGTGCCGCCCGTTCGTTCATCCCGTTGCCCAAAATGGTGTACCGATCGCGGATCTCGTGGGCGCTCGTGAGCGCCGCTAAGATCTCCTCTTCTTCGATCCCCAGCTCCGCCGCTGTTACCGGCGCGTCGATACTGGCGAGGGCGTCACGGATCGCGCTCCAGCGCCCGCTCTCGCCACTGTGAAGGTACTCGATCATGATCGAGCCGACTCCAACTTGGTGGCCGTGGAGCGCTCTACCGGGTGCGATTCGGTCGAGCTGGTGGGAAACGAGGTGTTCTGCACCCGAGGCCGGTCGTGAGGAGCCAGCGATGCTCATCGCCACCCCCGAAGAGACGAGCGCTTTCGTGACGATCCATGCCGACTCTTCGAGACCTTTCTTGATCGAGTCGGCGTTTCCGACGAGCATCTCTGCGGTCATTTCTGACAATGCTGCCGAGTATTCCGAGTACTCGACGTTCTGGAGACGATTGGCAAGCCGCCAGTCCTTTACTGCGGTGTAGTTCGAGATGATGTCCGCACAGCCCGCGGTCGTGAGTTCCCATGGTGCGTTCGCAAGCACGGTGGTATCGGCGACGACGGCCACCGGCGGGTCAGCAGCCACCGAGTGGCGGGTATCCCCCTCCGGGACGGAGCCTCTACCTGAGACGATCCCGTCGTGGCTTGCGGCAGTAGGAATGGAGACGAAGCCGGTTCCCGTCTCATCGCTTGCCATCTTCGCGATGTCGATCGCTTTGCCGCCGCCGATCCCGATGAGGTAGCCCGCCTCCTCACTTTCGGCCGTTTGAATCACCTCCTGTACCGCGTCGAAACTCGCTTCTTCGACGGTAATGACCGATGGTTCGATCCCCTGCTCGCCGAACTGTTCGATTACTCGCCCCGCGGCGATCTCTCGGGGTGTGGGGCTGGTGACGATCAGCGGCCGACCGGAGAGATGGAGTTCGGAGATTGCTTCGACGGTCCTGTCGAGGACACCGTGGCCGATCAGGACGTTTCGCGGGAGGCGGATCCATGCGGATTTTTCGAACATAAAGTGAGAAAACGCCCGCTGCTCAAACCGTTTGCTCTTGCTTCTTCGCGCGCTCGAAAGGAGGTCTCCGTCCAAATTCAGGCCGCAACCGCCTCGGTGGCGGTTTCTGCTGGCCGGGTCCGGAGTTCGAAGCCGACGACGATCCACGCCGCCCCGAGCACCGCGCCGAACAGCGCCGCCCCGACGAGCGGGGGTAGCATCTCGCCGACGAACATCGCCGCGAGCATCGAGGGACCGGCCGCGATCATGAGGATCGCCCCGAGCCGGGAGACAGCTCCGGTTCGGAACAGCGCCGTGCCCAGTACAACCGCTCCCAGCGGGACGAACGTCAGCACGCCGATTCCGATCGTCATCCCGCCGATCTCGTAGAGCGTCATTAGCCCGGCAAGCGGAGCGAGCGCTTCGACGAAGAAGCCGACCGTACAGAGTGCTAGTCCGATTCCCATCGTGACGATTCCGGCGCTCCAGAGACGGCCGTACTCCCTGCCCATACCGTAGGAGCGAACTCCGAGTAAGCCCCAGAGCATGAGACCCCACGCGACGAACAGCACGGCGTCGTTCAGCGACGTTCGCAGGACGTTATCCGCGAGAATCCCCTCGAACCCGAAGATCGTATACGAGAGGATGTTCGCGCCGAAGATCGTCCCGCCGATCATCGCCGCCAGCCCCGCCTGGCGCATCCCCGTTTCGTCTACCGTTCCTATCCGATTCAACACCGTCCGTGATCTACCGTATGCTCCCACTGTAATCATCGACTCCAACGGAGTCACCATACTGTTGGTTCTCTACGGTCATAAATACCGCTGACCGATTTCTGGCAGTTCAGCGCGTATCGAGCGCGCTAAACGTTCGTTTCTCCTACGCGCTTACAGCCACTCGGAAATCCACACGACCTCGTTTTTCAGTTCGCCTTCCGAGCACTGCGACAGAACCCGCTCGATCACGTCGAGTGCGTCGCCGGTCCGATTGCTGATCAAACTCGCGCGTGACTAGAGCAGAACGCCGCTATGCATGATGGTTTCCGGTGGATTACTGATAAGGACGGTTGTAGTCCCTTACCGGCGATCGCGGACCCGTACCGGCGATCACCGGTAAATCGTTACAACCGTCCTTATGAAGTCTGCCATATCGTTCGTGATGAGGACGAATCCGTCACGGCCGCTGTCCGTTAGCAGTTGGTCGTAATCATCTGTCCCTTCGCCGTATCGATCTTGGGCGTATTCGACACTGTAGCCTTCGGACACCAGAGCAGTGTATAGCGGTGAGGGAACGTTTTCATCAAGTACGAAATCGATCTCGGCTATCGCAGTCAGGGAAGTGGCTGGCTAGGTGGGGCGAGTTCGTCCGGTAGATTTCGCTCGGCAATCCAGTGGCGCATTTCTTTCGGCTGGGCATAGTAGTACGCAAGCGCCTCGTGTACATCTGATAGTGTAATTCCACGGAAGGTGGCGGCCGTCGCGTGGGCGTCCTCGTCGGAAGCGAGATACACGTCCGCAATATCGAGGACTGGAACCCGCGTCTCACTGAGCACGGGTTCGCCACCTCTGATCTCGGTTTTCGTTTCAACACTCATCCCTGTTCGTGTGACTCCGACCGGTCAAACCGTTACGCGCGGAATTGACGCGACGACGGTTCAAAGCGTATCGAGCACGTCCAGCACCCGTTCTTCGGCCTCTCGACCGGGATCGTGGTCGCTCCCGTCCCGACCACTCCTCTCGTGCTCGGCGACCGTGCGAGCCATCGCTTCCTGGACTCCTGTCGAGTCCCAACCCAGCGCCGCGAGCTTCGCAGTCGAGAGGACATGAGGACGCTCTCGATAGAGGACAAAATCCTCCGAGGAAAGTCCCCCAACAGCGAGTTCGCGCTCACCCGCATGGACGACTTCGATATCAGTTCCTGCCACGTCCGCAATCATTTCGAGGGTGGCGGAAAGCGTGAGCAACCGCCGATCGCCGGCGTTGTAACACTCGCCCGCTTCGCCCCGCTCGCCGACGATCCGCAGCGCGCTCGCCACGTCCTCGACGTACGCGCGATGCCAGAGGTGCTGGCCGTCACCCGGTACGAGCACCCGGTCGTGATTTCTCACCCGACTGATCCAGTAGTCCAGCCGTTCGGTGTAGTCGTGGGGTCCGTAGACGATACACGGGCGAACGCTCATCGCCTCGATTCCGCGTTCGGCAGCCTTCATAACGACCCGATCCCCTTCGGCTTTCCGCGCGCCGTAGGTCGCATGCGAGTCGTCGGTGGCCTGTTCAGGAGTACATGATTCGAGCGGTGTTTCACCCTCACGTTTCGGGATCTCCTCTACGCCGTAGGCACTGCCACTGGAAATGTAGACGTAGCGGGAGTCGGCGAAGATCTCGGTCGCTCTCTGAACTTCTTCGGGGTAGTAGGCCACACAGTCGATGACGAGATCCGGAGAAACAGAAACGGCCGCCGCTTCGAGTGCTTTGTCGTCGCCTCGGTCGCCCTCGATGTGGGTCACTCCTTCGGCGTCGAAAAACGGGTTCTCGTGATTGCCGCGGTTGAAGGTCGTAACCTCGTAGTCGTGGTCCAGAAGCTCGGAGACGGTGTGTCGGCCGATAAACCGCGTGCCGCCGATGACGAGTGCGCTCTCCATACCGGTGGGTGGGCTACCGCCCGGATATACTGTTGGTTGTACGTTGCATGACTAATTCACAACCCGCCGAAGTGCGCTTATGCCGGTCGCCATCCTACGAATCACCGATGGTTGACGTCAATCGCTACGATTCGATGGAGGGACAGGTCGCACTCGTGACCGGGGCGACGCGCGGAATCGGCGAGGAGATCGCAGCCCAGCTTAGGGCCGTGGGCGCGACGGTGTACGCTGGCGCTCGTGATCCCGCTGATATTACAGCCAGCGATCAGAACCCGGTTGAACTCGACGTAACGGACGACGAGATGACGAAACGAGCCATCGACCACATCGCCGCACAAGCGGGACGGTTGGACGTTCTCGTGAACAACGCCGGGGTCGGCGGAGCGAGAGCACCGCTTCACGAGAACAGGATCGAAGAAATCGATACGACGCTTGCGGTGAACCTCCGCGGACCGCTCGTCCTTGCGAAACTCGCCCTCCCACTCCTGTTGGAACGTTCAGGCGGCCGGGTGGTGAACGTCTCGTCGGGAATGGGCGCGCTCGGCGAAGGGATGAGCGGAACCTACCCATCGTATCGCGTGTCAAAAGCCGGACTCAACGGTCTGACGACGTATCTCCACGGCGAATATGAGGAGGACGGATTGATTACGAACGCAGCTTGTCCGGGCTGGGTGCGGACGGAGTTGGGATCGCAGGACGCACCGAGAAGTCCTGAAGAAGGGGCTGACACGCCGGTCTGGCTTTCGACGTTCCGCCCCGGAAGCACGTCGGGACGGTTCTGGCGCGATCGGGAACCGATCGAGTGGTAATCGAAGATCGAGATAAAAGAAGCCAATTGATTCAATATTCTGTACATACCATAAAAAAGACAGTCGCCATGCCCTCGCTAAAGGACGTTCTCGATACGTTGGGAAACGAACAGCTTCGAACCGCAACCCTGCTCGGACTCGCTTCGATCCCGTTTGCTATCGCCGTGAACTGGACGGCAAGCCCCGACTCCGTTTCGGGAACGCCCCTGATCGTCGCCGCCACCATCGCCGGATGCGAATACAGAACGAGGCCGATCAAGAGTCCGCACGCGGGTGGACAGGCCGCACTCGTCGGTTCGATTCCGATACTCGTCTGGTGGACGGTACACACAGCGATCGAGTTCGCGTCCGCTTTAGAGGGAGCAGCCTTCGGTGTGGGACTGGTCGTGATCGTTCTCGGTATGCTATTAATGACTTTCGTAGGGATAATCGGTGGCGCCATCGGTGGGTGGTCAAAGGGCCTAATCACTCGCGTACAGCCGACCGGTGCTGAAAGCTGATCGTTCGTTTTGAAAACATACCGTTCAAACCGGATCTTCGAACTCGTTGCGGATGAAGTACCGAACCCAGTTCCCGTAGGTTCGGTCCGCGAAGTCCTCGGCGACCTGCTCGTAGCGAACCGTTCCCTCCTCGTCGATCACGTAGACGCCCGAGATCCCGGTCAGGCCGTGGCTCGTCTCCTCGGTGCCGCTGTACTGTTCTGCGACCTCGCCATCGGGATCGGCGAGTAGCTGAATGGCGAGATCGTAGCGGTCGCGCATTTCGGTGACCTTGCCGAGCGGGCTGGTGACGACGGGGAGGATATCTACGTTCTCGTGGAACCAGAGATCGTAGGAGACCTCGCTGAACGTTTTCAACTGTTCGGCACAGAAGCTACACCAGTGTCCGCGGTTAACGATGACCACTGCGGGACCATCTTCGAGAGTGTCCGAGAGCGCAACTGGTTCGCCAGCGGTGCTTTCGAGCGTGAACTCCGGTGCGGATTCGCCTTCGAGTGACATACTCGATACGAGGCGATCGCACTACTTAGGGGGCCGCCCCTTTTGCGTTCGTAGCACAAAACCGGAGAATAATCGTGAGGTTATCGGTCTCGGTAGTAGACGTTGCCCCGGACGACGACGAGGTTCGGCGATTGAAACGCCCGTGGGTGACGGACCCGATCGACGATCTCCGTGGATTTCCGCCGGAACGTCGCCCACTTACAGAGCCAGAAGCCGAAGGCGATCACGGCAAATCCTAGCATAGTTGCTTCGGTGACCGGCTCGCCGAGCAGCGCCCAGCCGCTCGTCGTCGCCACGATGGGTGTCGCGTAGTTCACGAGACTCGTCTCGATCGGGCCAACCCGTTCTTGAAGATCGAAGTACGCGAGATAGCCGATCGCGCTTGCGAACACCGCGAGAAACACGACCGCGCCGAGGGCTTCAGCCGTTGGCTCTACATTCGTAAGCGTTTCACCCGGATGGATCGCGCTCGTCAGATGCAAGAACAGCGCGCCGACGGCCATCATCCATGCCTGCAACGGAGCCATTGCCAGTGTCGTGCGCATCCGAACGGTGAGCACCGCGCCGAGCGCGAAGCTGGTCGCGCTCGCAACAAGTAGCGCGATTCCATACAGCTGGCCGCCCGCGAGCGCTTCGGGACCGGGCTGGGCGATGATTCCCACACCGAGTAAGCCAAAAA
>JADFQH010000278.1 GCA_022561895.1 Methanobacteriota archaeon
TACGACTCCGACTGGAGCGTCGTTGCCACGAAAGTCTACAACCCGATGGACGACGAGAACCCCAATGCGCGCGGGCTCTCTCGAAAAGCGATCGAACAGGAGCTCGAAAACAGCCTCAGTAGGTTAAGAATGGAGACGATCGACCTGTACCAGACCCACCGCTGGGATGATGAAACACCGATCGAAGAAACCATGTGCGCACTCGACGACGCGGTGCGGCGCGGACAGGTCCGGTATCTGGGTGGCTCCTCGATGTGGGCCCACCAGTTCGCTGAAGCGTTGCGGACGAGCGATTCCTTGGGACTCGATCGGTTCGCCACGATGCAGAACCACTACAACCTCGCCTACCGCGAGGAAGAACGGGAGATGCTGCCCCTGTGTGAGAAGGAGGGCGTCGGCGTGATTCCGTGGAGCCCGCTTGCCCGCGGGTATCTCACCCGCCCGGCAGAGGAGATCGGTGCGACCGCACGTGGGGAAAGCGAGGAACACATGTACTCCCACCCGTACCGCGAGGGCGGCGGTCGCGAGATCAACGAACGGGTCGAAGAACTCGCTGACGAAAACGGTGTTACGATGGCTCAGATCGCACTTTCGTGGCTACTGCACAAAGACTGGGTCGACGCACCGATCGTCGGCACGACGAGCGTCGAGCACCTAGAGCAGGCGGTCGAGGCGTTGGAGATCTCGCTTTCCGAAACTGATATGGTGTATTTAGAGGAGCCGTACGAGCCGGTGAGTGTGTCGGGACACAGCTGAGGCTGCCGGAATAGTTACCTGAAAACAGATGGTGGACTGAATTCAGTTGCTAAACAGCAGGCAGCCTACTGCGTATTCGTCATACCCCCATCGACGACGAACGATGTTCCACTAACGTAGCTGGCGAGATCGCTCGATAGTAATACAGCCGTATCCGCAACATCCTCCGGCTGACCGTTTCGTCGCAGGGGAACGGTTTCGAGAAACTGATCGCCGAGATCGGTTCCAACGATCGGGACGTCCTCGGTCGTCATCGTCGTCTCGATGATTCCCGGATGGATTGCGTTGACGCGGATACCGTCGGGTCCGAGTGTACTCGCCAGTGCGTATGTCATGAGTCGAACGGCCCCTTTCGAGGCACAGTAGGTGACGTACTCGCCGCTGCCTTCGAGACCTGCGACGCTCGATATGTTGATAATCGAGCCACCACGATCGCGGTTGGTCATCCGTTTTGCGGCGGCCTGTGAACCGAAGAACACCCCTTTGCTGTTGATATCCATCAACTGGTAGTAATCCTCCTCGGTCACATCCAAGAACTCCTCGTCGCGGAATACACCGGCATTATTCACCATTATCTCGACGCCGCCGAACTCCTCGGCAGCGTCGACCGCCGCTTCGAGATCGTTCGTGTCCGTCACATCGCATTCGACGTAGGTTGCGTCAGTATCGGTGTCGATCTCCTCGGCGATTTTTTCATGAGTCGGTACACCACCCTCTCTCGGTTCGGACTGGATATCCGCGACGACGACATCCGTGCCGTGACGCGCGAGTGCGAGGGAGATCTGTCGCCCGTTCCCGCTTGCTGCGCCCGTTACAACCGCCGTTTTGCCTGTCAGTAGTTCAGAAATGGAGTCATGTGTTACCTATTGACAAATAAAGATAATTTGTTATTGACTATGTTTTCTCAGCAACACTATTCGACGGTAGTCCGAGCGGTTGTCGGCCCGGTTCGATAACCCTTCGGGAGAAGCGGCGCGACCGTTGCCTCATACGGACTGTTGTAGTCTTTTACCGGTGATCGCTGACCCGCACGAGCGATCACCGGCAAATCGTTACAACAGCCCTCATCAGATGGTGACCTCCTCGCCCATGACGTTCGTAAACGTCCACTCGTCGAACTCGTCGGGGTACTCGTTGTACCGGAGTTTGATGTCGCGCAGATAGCCGATCGCCACCTGCTCGCCGAGACCGATACCGTCGAAGGTGTTGCCCCGGTAGTGGACGCCACCGAACACTCGGCCGGCGTTCGCGTTCGAGGCGAGCTTGTTGAGTTCGCCGCCGATCGTCAGCGGCTCGTCGACCGGACAGGGTTCGAGATTCAACCCATCGGCCGTCGCCTGCACCGGCTCCTCGATCTCGTAGTCCTCGTCGAACACCGCCTTTAAGACGGTTGTACACGCCCCTGCGACGGCCCCATGTCCGCTCGGATACGCGGGGTGGGTCGGGCCGCCTTCGGGAAACGCCTGTGGGACGAGATGTGAGCCGTACTCGTCGTAGATCCGCTCTAAAACCGGCGACTCGAACAGCTCGTCGTTGATCGGGTAGGTCACGTCGACATCGTCCCGAAGGTGGTTGTGGACCCGCCCGCCGAACTGCTCGGGGCGAAGCGATCGGTGGACGAGCCACTTCTGGAACCACGCCGCGCTGTGGGCGGGTTGGGTGACGCCGGCAACGAGGTCGAGCACACCGGGCCGGCCGAAGTTGACGAACTCGGCCTGTGTCTCGTACTCGCCATACGGGCTGGCCTCGTCGTAGATTTCCTCGGGGTTCGCCACGATCCCATCGACGTTATCGCCGATGATGATCAGCACCGCGTTGACGTACGCACCGAACATCACGTCACGCTGGACGTACGCCGTCAGATCCCGACCGGAACGAATGTATCGGGGTTCGGGATCGAACAGCTCGTCGTCCTCGACCTCGCCCTCTTCCGGCCCGATCGTCTCGCCACGGATCGTCGCCAGCCAGTCGTCGTAGTCGGTGATGTAGTCGACGTCCGGCTGTGCGGTTCGGATCCGCTGGTCCTTGAACAGCGCGCCTTCAGGGACCCGTTTCAATAAGAACTGTGAGACGTACGGTCCCGTGGTCACGCCCGGCGCAACGTTCCGAAACACCGTCTGTGGAGTCACCTCGCCATCGACCATCGGTCCCGCAAAGTCGGAAAACTCCGTGAGATCGTGGGCCGCGGCCCGTATGAGCTCGTTATCCTCGTACTCCTGAAACGGCACGTCGCGTACGAGCGCCATCCAGTAGATTTCGGCCAGTTCGGCCGCCGCCTCGGCGCTGTCGAACCGGGGTGGGGCCTCGGTTTCGATGGTGTGTGGATCGTACCCCGCGACGGTGAAACCGAACGCCGCCTGTGGCTCGATGAACTCGCGTTCGTCCCCGACCGTGACCGCCTCGAAATCCTCGCCGTCGCCGGTTTCGAGTGCATCCAGTAGCTCGTCGTAGGCGTCCGGATCGACCTCGCCGAGATCGTCGTGGGGAAGCCCCTTGGTAAACGTCGCGATCCTGTTTTCGTAGCGCTGTTCGTCGCCGTTGGTTTCGTGGTTCGGAACCGACGTTTCGCGGAGTCGATCCGCAATCGTCCGGCGAATCTCGTAGGCCCGTTCCAGTCGGTCGTTCTGGCTGGATCCCTGCTCGTCCGCCCCGTTCGCGGTCGCCAACCCGCCCGCACCGACGAGCGAGAGCGCGCTTGCGACGCCGAGACCACCGAGAACCCGCCGTCTACTGTATCCGCCGTTCGTACTGCTCGTTTCGGCCCCCGCTGTAGTCGAATCTCGGTTCTTCTCGCCGTCGTACTGCCTTTTTTTGGTCATCGTCGCATCCCACTGGACACTCATTCGAAATACTTGAAAACATTTTGATTATTTTTCCGACTTGAATGCCCAAAATAACAGCTGAATACGTGTTCGTGAACGAACCGACTGTCCGGCTTCTCTAGTGAACGGGCAGTTTTCTCATTCATCAACGTCCCATACAGTTCAAAATACTAACTGGAACGATTGCACAACCCGAGGCGTGCTAATCGACCACGAAAATCGCCGAAAACCAGCAAGCAGTTCGGTGGTACTGCTCGGTGGTTGTGGGCAGTAACTGTCCGCCTGCGCTCCAATCGAGAGAGCTGTCCGCTGGCGTATTATTTCAGTAAAATGTCTATACAACAAATGATTTTGGAACGGCACTAAAAAATAACTGCCATGAACGACTACTGGATTCGAGGAGCTATCAACTATCCTGAAAGATGATCGGGTGAGCTATGGGTGTGTCACT
>JADFQH010000279.1 GCA_022561895.1 Methanobacteriota archaeon
GAGGACGGCCGTCACCTCGATCTCTTTCATCCGTTCTGTGCGTTCTCCCTCCTCGTACAATATCTCCGCGTTTGGTTGATGACTCCCTGTGCGATTTGTGCTCGTCGGAAGCGTCGTCCGCTCGCCCTCGACCGGCATGGTAACTGATTTCAACCCCTAGTATCATGAAACATTTATGGCCGATGACGGCGGCACTGAGCCGACCTACTACGTGATCAGCGACCTCCATATCGGCGGCGACGAGCAGTTAGAGCACGTCGAGTTCTTAGCGGAGCTGCTCGCCTTCCTCGAACGTCTCGAAGACACCGAGGAGAACGCGGAGCTGGTGATCAACGGTGACGCCTTCGGACTCTGGGAGTTCACGACGATCGAAGGCCTTGCGAAGTTCGACGTGCTCGTCGAGAGCTACCCCGAACTCTTCGCCCAGCTTCGTGCGACCGGCGAGTCGATTCCGATCACGCTCTTGCCGGGGAATCACGACCACGAACTCGCGGCGTACGACGGGTACGTCGAGCGCTTTGGCGAGTACAACGTCGATCTCGTCCCCGAGAAATCGATCACCCGGCCGATCGGCGAGCGGACGATCCACTTCGAACACGGGATGCAGCGCGATCCGAACAACCGAATCGAGGACTTCGGCAACCCCTCCGCGACGCCGCTTGGCTACTACTACAACACGCTCGTGACGAGCCGGGCGGGCCAGCTCTCCGATCGCGGCCGGTACAACTGGCTGAAGGACGTACAGGCCGTTACCCCCACCGAGCGCATGCCCGTCTGGCTCATCTCGAAGTACTTCTACCGCGAGATGAACCCCCTGCTTCGCTACTCCATCGTCCCCTTTCTCCTCCTGTTCAACATCAGCGCCGTCCTCGCGGTGCTCGCGGGGCTCGATCTCGCGGGAATCTGGTCGCTCCCGGTCGAACAGGGGACGGCGTTTCTCGGCCAGTTCGGCACGGCCGGAACCGCGATCTGGTGGCTCCTTACGATCAACATCGTCGTCGCGGGACTGTTCTTGCTCGTCGGCATTCCGCTGTATTTCATCCGCCGGGATCTCAGACAGACGATCGATCGTTTCGGGATCTTAGAGACGGAGCTGACGGTCGATCCCAACGAGCCCTACGAGGACGCCGCCCGCGAGATCTTCGCGGAGCACCCCGAGACGGCCGTCTTCTGTTACGGCCACACCCACCGTCCGGTGATGGAGCGCGTTGAGGACGGGCTGGTCGTCAACACGGGAACGTGGTTAAAGCGCCTCCACCGTCGAGACGGGATTACCGGGCTGCTTCCTCCTGTTTTCTACCCCTCGTTTCAGCTCTGTGCGGTCAGGATCGCGCTCGAATCCGACGAGATCGCCGTCGAGTACGAGCGGATCGAAAAACCGACCCCGGCCAAAGAGGAGCTCACCCGTACCGAACGGCTGTTCACCGTGGGTCGGGAACCGGACGACGAACTCCCCGATCGAGCCGTCGTCGACGCCGAACTACTCAGTCAGACCCCCGACGTGGAGCGTCCGCTTTCGGATCCGTAGTCGAACGGGAAAGTGCGGTGCGGTGGCCAGCGCGAGATTGCTCCGCAATCCCGTTGGCGAACGGCGCGAACGCGAGCAGCAGTTCCACCGCTCGCGTTCGCAGGACCGGGAACGGCTGGCTCACCCGGAAGCGCCGTGCGGTCTTCTCGCGGCTCCGGCGCTCGAACGTTCATCAGACGGAGTCTGATGCAGTCCATCAGAACGCACAGCGTTCTGAGGACGGCCAGAGGAACTTCATCGGGAGTCCCTCGCTGTCACACGGCGAAACTTGGTAGGCCTAGTGTGAGGGCTTTCGTTAGAGAAAGGTCCGAAACTCGCCAAGCGGTGGGAATTCGAGGGTTTCGTCGCCAGCTTCGTCGCGGACGATCGGGCGGTACGCGCCGGCAGCGCCGAGCAGCGGCGAGCGAAGCGATCGTGACCGAGCGATATCTACCCCGCCAGCCAGCCGGGTAAACGCCGGCAGGACGAGCGTTGGGCTGCCGTCGATCGCTGGCCCTCGAAGGTAACAGGGACGTTTCTGGCCCTCGATCGTGATCGCTGGATGGACGTGACCGATGACGTAGCTTTCGGCCCGAGCGGGTCGTTCGTGGCCGTGACAGACGAGGAGGTCGCCGACGTGGTGTTCGGAGACCGCTCCATCGAGAACTGAATTGAGCAGCGTGTCGTGGTTGCCTCGGGTAACGACCAGGCGCACGTCCCGTTCCTCGATTTGCCTTTCGAACTCGTGGAGGCTGCGTTCAACACCGTAAGAAAGCCGGCCGAAGCTATGGAGCAGGTCGCCCGCGACGACGACCGCCCGTGGCTCGAACTGGTCGAGAAGGTTTTCGAGACGCTCTGTGATGTCCGCTTGCTCGCCCAGTGGGAGCGAAACGGCAGAGGCCCGATCCCGCCCGAGATGCACATCCGCGAGGACGAGCGTCCGCTCTTCGGGCAGATAGACGGCGCGATCCCGGTAGACACACTCCTCGAACACGGACGAGAGTTCGCCGGTCGGCCCATGAGTGTGTCGGTAGCGCTGGAGCGTTACGAGGTCGCTGATGCGGCGACGGCGTCGGTTTCCGTCTCCGTTGCGTGTGCGCTGGCAGTGGTGTAGGCCTCTCTGACCTGCGTGAACGTCTCCCTGTTCCCGCCGCGGTCGGGATGGACTCGTTTTATCTTTTCGCGGTAGGCGGCTTTGATCTCCGACTGGCTCGCGTCGGTCGGCAGGCCAAGGACGGCGAACGCGGTCATCGTTTTTTCGTCGGTAGCCGGGCCAGCGGTGAGATCGGGGGTTTCGAACGGCAGTCGCCGCCCGAGATGGATGCCCGGCATCTCGTGTTCGACGAGCACTCCATAAGAATCGGTCGCCTCGATCCGGAAGAAAACCCGTGCGTCGAACGTGATCGCCACGTCCCGTTCGGGAAGGTAGAAATCAACGGGGCTACCAGCGAGTTCGCAGTTCTCGATGAACGCCTCGTCGATCGCCCGGAGATACCGGCGGATCTCGGTTCGTTTCCTGTTCTCGCCGCCTGCGGTCGGCTCTCGAGGGGCGTTCGGAAAGAGCCGGGAGCCAATGGCGAACACCCCGGCGATGAGAATCCCGACAAGGAGTCCGACGAGAACGCCGATGACGAGCCACCACGGGAGAACCCACACCTGATCGGACTGCACGCCCCCTGGTAGGGAAGGGGGAACAAAGAGTCTTCGTGATCCCGCTGAGCTCTAATCTCGGATCCGAGTACGCTACCCGATGTATCTGAGATCGTCTTCCGTGGGGACGTTCTGGTTTTCGATCTCCTGCATCCGTGCAACCACGTCCTCCATCTCGTCGGCCCGCTCTTCGAGTTCGGTGAGATCGATCTCGAAGTCGAGATACTCCTGTAGCACACCCAAGAGGGCCTGTGCGCTCTTTGGATCGACCAGGTAGCCGCTCGTTTCGCCCATCAGACAGGCCGCGTCGAAATCGCGGCGTGCACCTAAGCCAACGAGCAGACCGCTGATCCCGACGATTCCACCCTCGGGTTCGTTCTCGCGGAATTCGACGCCTGACTCCCCGAGGGAGTCGATCATCGCGTCGTTCGAGGCCGCCCCGAGGACAGCGTGTTCCTCGACGAGTTCCCCGGTCGGAACGCCCCCGAGTGCAAGGATCTCACCGACTTCGAACTCCTCTGCGATATCGAGAACCCCCTCCGCGATCCGGTAGTGTCCGACGCCGCTTGCTGCCTGCTGGTCGCCGGTCACGACAAGCAGGTCGCACCCATCGAGAGCGACGTGGTGACACTCGATACAGACGAGTTCGGCGATACCCGACTCCGAAACCGTGACCTGGGGGGGCAGGTGTTCCGAGTAGATTCGCCGCACGAGTTCGCTGTTGCCCTCCTCGATCAGATGCTCGGCAACGAGCGTTCCGACGTGGCCCACGCCCGGAAGTCCCTCGACCAGTACGGGGTCGGTGAGTTCGGGTTCAGAAAGCGTCTCGACTACGTCGTCCATACCCTCACTCG
>JADFQH010000280.1 GCA_022561895.1 Methanobacteriota archaeon
GTCATGGCTCATGACCTGCAGGTAGACATAACGCAGACTCAGCAGGAATATTGCGGCCAGGACCAGCCCGAAGGCAGTCAGTGCCCGACTGGCAAACAGCCTCCCTTCCAGCAACTGGTCTTTCAGCGGCTGGCCGGGGTTCCGAGATGTCAGCTTGCCCAGGCTCACTGGGCTAGGAATGTCTTAATGCTGCGCGGCGGCGGATATTGGCCCTGAAGCGATCGAGCAGCAGGAAAACCGGAAGCCACAACAAGGCTCCCACGGTGGGTGGCAACCAGAAGCCAAGCGGCGGCAGGGGATCACCGCGCAAGCTTACGATCCATAACAGGATTATGCGGTCATTTAACAGCAGCGCAAACACCGATAGCGCCTGTTGCCAGGACGGGAAAAATCGCAGTCTCGCCCGAAAGCGAGTGACCAGGTAAATCAGGATGACCAGGCTGAGCGCGTGCATGCCAAGCAGGCTTCCGGTCAATAAATCGAGTACCAGCCCTACACTGAATGCCATTCCCAGCGTGATCAGGCCCTGCGTTTCAAGGCACCAGTAGATCAATACCAGCGCCACCCAATAGGGGCGTAAGGCGTCCAGTGCCGGCGGCAAGGAAACCAGCGTCAGCACGATAGCCACAACCAGGGTCGCGATGATTACACCCGGAGAATCACCGTGACGACTCATTTCCCACCCTCGCCTTCGACTGCATCCAGTGTGCGGATCAGGAGCACTTCCCTACCTCGGTCCAGCGCTGCCAGCGGCATCGCTTCCACCAGTACAAAAGTCTGTCCTTCCCGGCGACTGGACAGCCGACGATGTTGCGCCAGGAGTCACCGCAGGCCTGAATGGTCGACAGCCCCGCTTGCTCTAACTCGTCCCAGATATCGGGAACGTCCTCGATGTTGATCCAGTGGAGTTGGATCGCCTGCCGAGTCGAAAAGTCGGCCCAGCCGTTGCCGAACTCGGGATTCTCTGCGGGACCGGTCGAGTACTTTTTGGCGACCTCACCGATGGTCCGCAACATGCCGGGTTCGAGAACCCCGTTGGGGGGACCAATGCGCATCATGAAGTAGCTCTCTTGACCGGCGCGCTGGTGGTACAGTCCGTACCATTTGAAGCGTTCGAACCATGCGTCGTGTTCGTCCTCGGGGATCGCATCCCAGCCCTCGTCTGCAAAGCGCTCCATATGGGCACGGATGTCCGTGCCGTAGACCTCGTCCTTCCAACCCTCAGTATCACTTGGCATGGACGGCCCTAACGGTCCGACGCCTAAACGCCCCCCTCTTACGACAACGGTGGCCGGTGCTCATCGTTACCGGAGAATGTTGCGAGCACTACGGTGGCTCGATGCGATGTTCATGCGATGGGTCGACCGGAACGAACTCGCCGTCCTCGACGTGGCCGATCGTGAGCCAGCCCATCGAACCGCGTTCGCCACAGATGATACAGCGACCCGTCGGGCGGGCTTCGATGATATCGCCTCTTTTGCGCGCATCGAAAAAACCCTCCAGTAGCACGTCCGCGGTCGCACACTGACAGAACTCGTGTTCGGAGAGTCGCCACAGATCGCTGACGCCGACCTCTCGGGTTCCGTCGATGCTGATCCACGCACCGTCATCGAGAACCCGAACTGAAACACACATACCGAAGCTACGTCTTCCGGCTGCCTTAGGCCATCGGCTCTCACAATGCGTACCGGACCTGATGACGCGAATGGAAGAAAAAATCACTGGACGGCGATTGATCGATATTAATTACACTAACCGAGATAGAGACAATCATCTCCGGTAGATCGGAGTTGGGGTAGGGCTTGTCCCTGCACTCGGGTCTATACGCGCGTCGTCCCAACGGGAAACCGATGACACGGAAACGTGACGAGAAACGCCATACTATCGGTCGTAACTGTTCTTCCACCGAGCGCTCGAACAGTCGATGTTCGGCGTACAGTGACGGACGGCCGACGGTACAGCATGCCTCGGCTGATGTTGCGCCGGAGCTCTACGACGGGGATCGACGATGAGCAACGAAGAACGGGACGACGACCACCTCGAGGATATCGAAGAGGGGGCTGGCTGTACCGAAATCTGGGAGCATCTCTCGGAGAAACGCGAGCAAGAGGAGTCATAGGAGTTCTCGTAGAGACGTACGGGTTTCCCGTTCGCTGAACGATCAAAGGGGACGATCCGATGAGAGAAACGATTCGATTGACGATGGGAAACCCTCTCGAAGTAGCGACGACGTTTTGGGGACGGACACCAAGGGAGTAGCAATGACCAGCGAACGGCCGGGAAACCCGCAGTTCGATCGGGAATCACCGGTCGGTGAACCAGTCGTCAGGGGCGACGCCGCGATCGCCGGTGAGCGTGCCCGCACGGCGGTCCAGTTCGATCCCGACGATCCGGAGAGCCTCGCGACCGCCGCCGAAACGGTGAGACAGTTCGCCGAAAACACCGTCGGTGGCGAGGACAACATATACATGCTCCGCGGGGCCGCGGCGTGTGCGGCGCTCGTGCGGGGCGAAGGCTCGTACAAAGCGGCCGCCGAGCGAGCGGGTGGCGAGGCATCCGTCGCGTTCATCCGCAAATGGGCGCGGGTACACGACCTCCCCCAGTCGGTGAGACGCCACGTCGCAATGGGGCATATCGCCCCAACAGCCGCAAAGCATATCGCTCGGGTCGCCGGGGATGCGCGCTTTCAGCTCGCGTGGGCGACTGTCGACAACGACCTCACCGTTCGCGAGATCCGGGCGATCGCAAGCGAGATCAACGACGGCAGCACACCCGAGGAGGCGCTGGCCGTCCACGGTATCACGGCGGGCGAACTCACGATCCGACTCTCGATCGAGAGCTACCGTGAACTCCGTCGCGAGGCCGCTTTCGATGGCGTTTCACCCGGCGACGTCGTCGATACGGCGCTTACCGAGTACTTCGAGTGAGGAACGCAGTTCCGGCCCGTTCGAACAGATCGACCGCCTCAACGACCTCCGCCCAGTCGATCGATTCCTCGGGGAAGTGTGCCTGCTGGACTGATCCCGGCCCGAAGACCACGGTCGGGATCCCGGCTGCGATGTAGTGGCGCGCGTCGGTGCCGTAGGTCGCACCCCGTACGGCTGAATCGCGCCCCGCCGCATCCAGCGTGTCGCGGACGGCGCGAACGATCGGTTCGTCGGAAGGGATCTCCGCGGGCTCGAACTGTACGGAAAACCGCTCGAACTCGGGCGGGTGCTCGGCGAGCCACGACGATTCCTCGGCGACCCCGGCCAGCCGCGAATCGACCGCTGCTTCGACCTCTTCGACCGTCTCGCCGGGTGCGACACCGATTCGGAACTCGCTTTCGAGCCGCGCGGGGACCGAGGAGGCCCACGAGCCCGCAGAGAGCGTACCCGCGACGATCGGCCACGGCGTCGGGAACTCCTCGTAGAGCGGGTGGGTCACGTCGCGGGCGCGCTCGGCTTCCAGCTCCGCGAGGGCTTTTCGAACGCGCTCGAAATGGGGGAGGACGCTCTCGCCGTGCCACGGCGTGGCGGCGTGGGCCGACCGACCAGTAATGGAGAGGCGTTTCATCAGCGTCCCTTCGGTTGCGATCACCGGTTCTAAACTGGTTGGCTCGGCGATGATCGCTGCATCCGGTTCGAAGGGGTACGGCCGCTCTTTTACCCTACTCGCCGCGCCGATCCCGCCTTCTTCCTCGCCGGCGACGCTCTCGACGATCACCCGACCGTCGAGGTCCCCATTCGCGTCCGCCAGCTCGCGGGCGGCGAACACACACGCAGCCAACCCGGATTTCATGTCCGCCGCACCGCGTGCGGTCAGTCTCTCGCCGTTCCACGTCGGTTCGAACGGGTCGGCGGACCACTGGTCGGCTTCCGCGGGCACGACGTCGACGTGGCCGTTGTACAGTAGCGTCGGTCCTTCCCCGGAGCCGAGTTCGAGAACACCCGCGATGTTCGGCCGGCCCGCCGTCTCGAT
>JADFQH010000281.1 GCA_022561895.1 Methanobacteriota archaeon
GTTTTCGTTCCGCTGATCGCGACGTTCGGGCTCGCACTCATCGGGTATCCCGCGCTGCCGACGCTCGTCGGCGGCGTGTTTGCCGGCGTCGCGACCATGCTACTGGTTCAGGGCACGGGCTTCGCCGAAGCATGGCAGATCGCTCAGGCGGGGACCGCTCCCGCAACGGGGACCGAACTGGTCGACGACCTGCTCGCGAGCGACGGTTTGGATGGCTCCGCGTGGACCATCTCGATCGTGGTCGTCGCCCTTTCTCTGGGTGGCTTGCTCGAAAAGACCGGAACGCTCGCCGCGCTCGCCAACGGCATCGAGGGTCTCATCAGCAGCGTCGGCGGATTGACGATAAGTACCGGAGTTACAGCCTTCGCGATGAACGGGCTCGCGGGCCAGCAGTACATGAGCATCGTCATCCCCTCGATGACCTTTCGAGGAGTCTACGAGGAGTTCAATCTGGAGAGCAAGAACCTCTCGCGAGCCGTCGAGGCCGCCGGCACCACCACGAGCGTGCTGATCCCGTGGAACGCCGGCGGGGCCTTTATGACTGCGACTCTCGGAGTGTCGCCGCTCGCCTACGGGCCGTACTATCTCTTGGGTTTCCTCTCGCCCGCGATCCTCTTCGTCATGGGTCTCACCGGATGGAGAATTACCTACAGGGACGACGAGACGCCCGAGGAGGGCGGGAGTCCGCCGCCGAAGCAAGCGCCCGCTGACGGCGATTAATAAAGACGATTTTCGCCCGTACAAAAGGCGAAACACAACGCTTCTGTGCTCGGACAGGGAGCGTCCGACATGACAATCGAAACCGAACTCGACGAACTGCTCCCGGAACTCGATCTGATCGAGGACCCGGATCTCCGCGCGGGCGTCCGCGAGGCGTGGCTGAGCGCGATCGAGGAGACGGAGATCGAATCGCTCGAAACGCTTCCGTGGTTCCCGCCAGTACAACGGAAACTCGACCTTCCGAACGAAACACTGCTTTCTCACGTCCGGGACGTGACCGGCTGTGCGGTCGCGCTCGCTGAAACCCTGAGCGGTCGCCGGGGCGCGGAGATCAATATGGACACGCTCGTTGCAGGTGCGCTGGTGCATGACGTAAGCAAGCTCTACGAGTTCGATGGGACTGATGCGACCCCGGTCGGTGCGCTGCTCGGCCACCCCTACTACGGTGTCCACGTCGTCGCGCGGGCCGGCCTGTCGGTCGAAATCGCGCACATCGTCCTCGCGCACACCCGACGAACGAACGTCGAGCCAGCAACGATCGAGGCCGCGATCGTCAGGCGAGCCGACGAGGCGGCTGCGGCCGCCATCCGTCTGGAGGCGGTTTCGGATCTCCGGGACGCAGTGTAGTTGGGCAGGCCACCGCCTGTCCGCAAGCCGTCCGGGACCGGAGTCTGCGGAAATCAAAGATTTCCGCGAGCCCGAAAACGCGCAGCGTTTTCGAGGAGTCCCGCTGACAACCGGCAGCTCGCCGCCGGTGACAACCGCAGGCGCTTGCGGACTTTTTGGTCCAGATTTTTGCTCGGGGAGGTGCGCGCGAAGCGCGCACTCGACGAGTAAAGAGGTGGAGATTAGTACTTGGCGTCCGCGCCCGTCGTCTCGTAAACGCGGTCCATGATCGCGTCGCGCTCGCGCTGCCAGCCCGCGAGCGCTGAGGGCCGGTCGGGATAGCCTTCATAATGTTCCAGCAGTTCGTCCGCGACTCGTTTCGTCCGATAGAAGTCGAGGATCGTCCCCCAGTGGCCGAAGCTGCTGACCGCCGCCTGCAGTTTGAGCTTCAGTCCGAAATTCGTACTGCCCGAGTAGAGCGCCTCGGCCAGATTTTCGCCGGGCATCGAGACAAGTAAGCTAGTAAGGTCCGAGACTTCGACGGCGGTTGCCATGATATTATAGATGTCGAGGGCGGCGTATCGCCCGCCGTAGTGGTTCATCACGCGCTCGTTGTAGTCCCACAGCATTTCTTCGCTTGTGTCACCGACTTCGAGTGCGCGAATCGCCTGTTCGCCCGCGTACTCCCCGGCGTAGGCTGCGCCCGCGATCCCGCCGCCAGTGGTGGGGTTGACGTGGCCCGCCGAGTCGCCAACGGCCATGAATCCCGGTGCAACGGCCGAATCATAGGGTCGGCGGGTTGGAAGCGCGGCCCCGAGCTTGTCCTCGACGGTCGCGCCCTCGAACTCCGGGCGGGTCGCCAGATCGCGTTTGAGATCGTCGACGAGCTCCATCGGCTCCTCGCTCATCTGGAAGCCCACGCCCGCGTTGATTTCCGTCCCGGTTCGTGGGAAGTACCAGAGATAGCCTGCCGCGCGCTTCGTTGGCTTGAAAACGAGCGCGTCTTTCCACTCGACCTCCTCTTTGACGTGGACGACTTCTCGATACGCGGAACAGAACTGCGAGTAGGTGACGTTGGTGTCGAAGGTTGTCTCGGTGAGATCGGCCTTATCCTGAAGGATCGAGAGCGCGCCCGCCCCGTCGATCGTGATGTCGGCCTCGACGGTGAGGCTCTTGCCCTTCCGACGGGCTTTCAGGCCCGTCACCTGGTTCCCGTCTTGGATCACGTCCTGAACCACGGTATCGTAGAGAAACTCCGTACCCGCGTCCTTCGCGCCCCCGATGATCGCCCTGCCGTACTCCAATCGGTCGATGACGGCGAGTTCGCCTGGTACTGGAATCTCCATCACCGAGTCGTGTTCGGGGAGTTCGAATCGGCCGTGATCCACCTCGGTGTTGGTCATCGAGGGTTCGAGCGTGGATTTCGGGATCGCTCCGGGGAACTCGTTTGCGCCCTTTAGGGCATCACCGCAGGCGATGTGACCCGCCTCCTCTTTCGTTTTTCGTTCGAGAACGAGAACCTCATAGCCCGCGCTCGCGATCGTCGCCCCCGCATAACAGCCCGCCGTGCCAGCCCCCACGATGGCAACGTCGACGGACCTCTTGGAGCTCCGTCGGTCAGACGAGGTCGCCTCGTCACTATCGCAGTTCCGTGTACTCATACCCCGAAATGACCGCGCAACGGGCAAAACACTTTACCTTCGAATTCGGTCGTTCTGTCCCCGACACGACCGGAGATAAAGTGTTTTGAGACGGTTAGCTGTAGAAAGGCTATGGCAACCTACACCGTCGAGTTCGTCGGGACGGACGAGCAGATCGAGGTAACGGACAAACAGACCATTCTTTCGCGGTGTATCGAGGAGGGAATCGCCCAAGAGTACTCCTGTCGCGTGGGGATGTGTCTTGCCTGCACGGCGGAGATCGTCGAGGGCGAGGTGACTCAACCGGCTGCCCGCGGGCTAACCGAGGAGGAAGGCGAAAGCTTCGCGCTGACCTGCATGGCCCGCCCGCAGTCCGATCTCAAGCTCGACCGCGGAAAGTACCCCCCGAGTATCGCGGTCGATGAACGGGCGAACCACACGGTCAGCGGCAGCGGCTCTGCGACCGCGGATGACGACTAATCCTCGTCCTCACCGTACTCGCGGCGGATCGCCGCGACCGTGTTCTGAATGTACTTGATCGCGGTCGCGAGCGCCATCAGCCCGCTCATCAGCTCTTGCTGACTCGCGCCATCCGAATAGATCCGGTGTTCGAACTGGATCGAATCCACGTTCGGAAACTCCGTCGAACTCTGCTCTTCATCGAGAAAGGTATCGCTCACAAATCCGGGGCTGCATATTTCGCGTCATTGGTGAAAAATCTCGCCAAGGCGCTTCATGTCAAGTGCGTCTTTCTGGGCCGGCTACTGGATCCGCATTCCACGATCATCCGGTCGATCGCAGTATGGCTGGACAATGCCCCGGCAGATAATTTCGAGTTTGATTTCAAGGGAACGCCTTGGGAAAAGGCCATCCAAGAGGGGTTGTATTTCTGTAAGACTGAAGTGTCAAAGTCCTTTCCTGCGAGTTTTCGGCTGGCAAAATTCTTCCCAGACGCCTATAT
>JADFQH010000282.1 GCA_022561895.1 Methanobacteriota archaeon
CGCCCTTCTTGATGGCGTCCGAGAGGATGTAGGGCACGACGTTGCGGGGGACCGCGCAGATCACGAGGTCGACCTCGTCGGGCACGTCCTCGAGCTTCAGGTAGTTGGTGAAGCCGCGCTTCTCGATCTCGGCGATCTCGTTCTCGTCGACCTGAACGGAGTAGAGCGGGCCCTGGAACTCGCGCTGGTTCTCGATCCAGCCGTAGTCGGGGCCCTTCGCGCCGACGACGGCGACGGTGCGCGGGGTGAGCATGCGATGCAGCCGGTCGCGGTCGACGGCCACGCGGGCGCCTAGGCCTCGGCGAGGACGACGCGCGCGTCGACCGCGATCGCGCCGTCCGGGTAGGCGAAGACGGGGTTGAGGTCGAGCTCGGCGACCTCCTCGCCCGCTTCTCTTCCGACGCCGCCAGCGCGCTCGACACCGTGCTGGCCGACGCGAAACTGCGAATGGAAAATACCTTGCGAGACGCCAAGAATTCCATCGCTTTCACGAAAAAATTGCCTAGAGGGTGTGTGGCCATCTCCCTCAGCGCCTTTTTTCGACGTCCGGCGGAACTCAGCAGCATGCGCCGCCATCTTGGCATGTCCGCCACCGGAATTGTTTGCGCCAGCATTATTTTTCGCAGCTTCCAGCCCTCTATCCGCGCGCAGCCCGCGATCCTCCACCGGGAATCCGCAGCAGATTTCTGTCCGCTCACCCACGGCGCCTCCGCAACGCCCTCGCGATTGTCAACCTAGCCGGCGTTTCTCGCCACCGGACAGGACGCTGCGCAAGTCGTCGAAGGAGCCAACGCGATCACGACCGCCGAGGCTCGTGATGACGAACTCTACGCGAGCCTCTCGATCGCGAGTCTCGAAGTCGGAACTGTGGGTGGCGGGACGAAGCTCCCCACACAGGCCGAAGCGCTCGACGTTCTCGGATTAGCTGGTGGTGGCGACCCGCCCGGTAGCAACGCCGACGCGCTCGCAGAAATCATTGCGACGGGCGCGCTTGCGGGCGAACTCTCCTTGCTCGCGGCGCTTGCCTCCCGACACCTTTCGAGCGCCCACGAGGAACTCGGTCGCTAGTCCCGGAAAATCGGTCCGGAACCGTGACGCAACACACTTCTGAATCAGTTTCACTTTCACCGTGCGGACGGGTCGGGATTATCCCTGTCGGGTCTGAATCCAACCAGTGTGCCCGTCGGGTGAGCACCCGCGGGCACGCCACCATGACCGAACACGAACAACAGAAGCGACGGCTCAAGCTGACCGAGTTGCAGCTTCGCATCGTCAAAGTCGCGCTGTCGATCGTCGCGACGCTGCTCGCGATCTGGCAGGCGTTCTAGAGACACCGGTACTCCCCTCGATGCTCCGTGAGTTCACCGGCTCGCACCAGTTTTTCGAGTGCCCGTTCGACGTAGCCTGCGGGCACTCCCCGATCAGTCGCGTAGGTAGTGATGGTTTCGCTGGTTGCACGCTCGCTTTCACTAACTGCCGCGAGAACGATCTCCTTGCGGCTTCGGGAGGCGGTTTCTGACTCGCTCGCTGCGGCGATCTCCCCGGAGTCGATTCCTGCGTCTTCGAGTAGCTCTTCGTCCGTTACGACCGGTCGCTCGATCTGTGAATCGAGTTCGCCAAAGGAATCGACGGCCGCGAAGCTCTCGGCGTGTCCGCTGCGGCTCGCGAGCATCGAGGCGCGGACCTCGCGGGCGTGATCAGCGTCGTCCGTCTCGACGAACTTTTTTAACTTCTGGTACTGGTGGGTCCTTGCACATCCCGGACACCGGGCGGTCTCCTGTCTTCCCTCCAACATCCAGAGAGCACTACAGGCAGAGCAGCCGACGACGGCGTACATGCCTCCTTATTGGAGGGTGGCACTGTTGAATCCTCGGTGTATTTATTCAACGAATGATAACGAACTGCATGGATCGCGTTCCACTCGGAGAGGCGACCGAAGCCGTCGAGAAAGTCCACCTCGCCCAGCTCGCAGCGGGGGAACAGATGGGCGTCCAGCATTTCGAGATCGAACCCGGCGCGGTCGTCCCGATGCACGACCACCACCACGAACAGGCGGGGTTCGTCTACGATGGGGAGCTGACCTTCCGGGCGGAGGACGGCACCGAAACCGTGGTCGGGAAGGGTGACTCGTTCGTTCTCAAGGGGGACGAACCACACGCCGCGGAGAACCGCGGCACGGAGACTGTCCGTGGTGTCGATGTCTTTAGCCCGCCACGGACGAACCCCGACTGGGGCGAGTAAAGCAGTTGCAAGCGCAGGCCTTTTGCGTCGCTCTCACGTTCTACCGAGTCATATGTTCAGGAGTGGGGACAGCAGGGACAGTATACTATCGGTCGTACCTGTTTGTACACCGAACAGCAAGACAATCGATGTTCGGTGTGCACTGACTTACGACCGACAGTAGAGCCATGAGTAAGGAAGAACGCCAGCTCGATCGGTTCGTTCGCGAGCACGGGGAGGACGGCGCGACGTTCGCGCCGACGAGCGTCGAGGAAGCGATCGGCGGGTCGTTCGTCGAGACCGACGAGATCGAATCGATACAGGATCGGGTGCGCCGCTGGCTCGATGTCCCCCGACCGGTTCACGTTGTCGGCCCGACCGGCTGTGGGAAGACCGCGCTCGCGCTCTCGATCGCGGCCGCGCGCGACCGGCCAGTCGTCTGGATCAACGGCGACGAACTTCTTACTACTGAGTCGCTCGTCGGCGAGCGATCGGGAAAAGCCCAGTACAAAGAACGGGACAACTACGTCAGCGGCGTGATGAAAAAGAAATCGATCATCAGGGACCGCTGGGTGGACAATCCCCTATCAGTCGCCGTCCAGAACGGCGCGACGCTCGTTTACAACGAGTTTTCGAGAACGAAACCCGCCGCCCACAACGTCCTGCTCTCGGTGTTCGAGGAGGGCGTCCTCGACCGGCCCGGCCAGCGCGGCGAGGATCGCGTCGTCGAGGTCGACCCGGAGTTTCGAGCCATTTTCACCTCGAACTCGACGGAGTACGCGGGAGTCCACCGCCCGCAGGACGCGCTGCTCGACCGGTTTATCGGGGTGCATCTCGACTACTACGACCGCGAGACCGAAGTCGCGATCGTCTCCGAGCGTACCGACGAACTCGATGACGAGAGCGTCGAACGGATCGTCGATATCACCCGCGAACTTCGCGACCGGCTCGAACTTCATATCGGTACGCGTACAGCGGTTATGATCGCGGAAGGGTTGGTCGTCTTCGGCGAGGATGCGCTAGTTGAGGTCTGTGTCGACGTGCTCGGATCGAAAGCCGAATCGATCGAAGAAGTTGAGGAGATCCGCGAAGAGATCGAAGACGCGGTCTGAGCAGAACTGGTTTGTGCGGATCGAATCACAGCACCGCAAACGTTCGAAAAGTCGTCACAGCCAACTCTTCAATGTCCCCGAGTTTCGCTCGGGGGTTCGAAGAACTGGCTACGCCAGTTCTTCAGTATTCTCGCGGCAACGCCGCGAGAACACCGAACAAATGACTTGCGGCCAACGCTTTGCGCAGTCAGTCTCGAACATCGCTCGGTCTTTTCGTGGTTCGGAGACGCCGTTTAGACCACGTCTTCGATCTCCTCGCGGATCTCCTCGACTTCCTCGAACGATTCGGCTTTTGAGCCGAGTACATCAACGCAGATTTCGACCATTTCGTCCTCTCCAAAGGCGGTGAGTCCCTCAGCGACCATGACCGCCGCGCGCGTCCCGACGTGAAGGTCGAGGCGATCGCGTAGCTCGCGGACGGTCTCGACGACCCATGCAACCTCTTCGTCGTCGAGATCCACGCGCGAAGAAACGATCTCGGTCTCGGTTTCGCGGTTGTAGTAATCGAGATGCACCCCGATAAATCGGTCGAGCAGGGCGTCCTGTGGTCGGTGGACGCCCGCGTACTCCGTCGAGTTCGAGGTGA
>JADFQH010000283.1 GCA_022561895.1 Methanobacteriota archaeon
TTTCGATGGTCTGACGGCGTATCACTCACTGATCCACGTCCCGCTCACGGAACATGCGATCGTCATCAAGGAGTTCGCGCGCGTGCTCCGGCCGGGCCGTTGGCTCCTCGTCTCGGAAGGCTCGGCGGAGTGGAGCGGTGTGAACCCGGATTGGCTCGATACAGGGATAGAAATGCACTGGAGCATGGCCGGACCCGAAGCGACCCGCGATCAGCTTCGCGCCGCAGGGTTCGAGATCGAACGCGAGTGGGTAGCCGACGACGATCTCGCGGACGACGACGCCAGCATGTCGTTCTTCCTTGCCCGTCTTAGCGGGTAGCCGGACTCGGAATCTTTTTTCGCGTGCTCGTTCTCGAAGGAGCTATGTTCGTTCTGATTAACTGCAAGGCCTATCCTTCGGACCCGATCAAAATAGGAGAGATCGCCCACGAAGTAAGCGAAGACTCAGGGATTCGAATCGCCGTCTCCCCCCAGACCGCCCGTCTCGAAGGTGTGGCCGAAACAGGCGTCGAAACGTGGGCACAGCACGTTGATGGGAACGAGCCGGGCAGCCACACGGGAAGCGCAATGGCCGAATCGCTCGCGGAAGCGGGCGCGACCGGAACCCTATTGAATCACTCCGAAAAGCGCCTGAAGCTCGCCGATATCGACGCGGGGATCGCCGCGGCGGAACGAGCCGGACTGGAAACCGTCGTTTGTGCGAACAATCCCGAGCAGGTCAAAGCCGTCGCGGCGCTCGGTCCCGACAGCGTGGCCGTCGAGCCGCCCGAGCTGATCGGCAGCGGAACCCCGGTGAGTCAGGCCGACCCGGATATCGTTACTGACGCCGTCGCCGCCGCGAAAGCGGTCGATGACTCGGTAGAGGTACTCTGTGGTGCGGGAATCAGTACGGGCGAGGATTTGACCGCCGCCGAAGAGTTGGGTGCCGAAGGAGTGTTGCTCGCGAGTGGCGTTGCGAAGGCCGACGATCCGCGTGCGGCGCTCGAAAATCTCGTCGAGCCGCTGTAGAACTGGTCTATCTGACTTGCCGATAGCTGGCGGTGCGGTGGCCAGCGCGAGATCGCGGTTCGAGTTCGCTGGCGAACGGAACGTTCTGCGTTCCGGTGATGTGGCCGGATTCCATCGGAATCCGGCTGCCTGCCGGACGTAGTCCGGCAATGTTGTCAGAGCTTCGCTCTGACAGCCAATCGGATAGCAAGCTATCCGATGATGTGGCCAGAAGTCTCCGACTTCTGGCTGCAAGCAGGAAATCACAGATTTCCTGCGATGACGAGAGAGCGAAGCTCTCTCGAACCACCCGAGTGAGGGGTTTTCATAGGGATTATCGTCGCCATCCGGATGGTTCGCCTCGCAGAAGCCGACACCGTGGTTCGATCCCCGGAGAGGAAATCGATGAACTCCGACGATAATCCCTATCAGATGTGCGCTCGTACGTCCCGCGTGATCTGGTCGATGTCGTACTCGTCTTCGGTTTTCTCGAAGAGCACCTCGCCATCGACCCGAACCTCGAAGATGCCGTGGTCACCGGTGATAAGCGAGAGTTCGTCGATCTCCTCACCGAAATTGGAGAGCAGCGCGTGCTGGACGGCTTCGGCGCGCTCTAAGAACCCACACGGAACGCAGTATTCGATCTCGACTGTGGTCATGCGCGCCGATAGGGGCGGAATCGGTATAAAACCCGCTTCGCTCATCCCGAGATCTCGTACTCCTCGCACGAGATCGTATACCGGTACTCGTCGGCAACTTCCTCGCCATAGGGAAGCCAGTTTCTGAGCAGGCCCTCACACCTGCCGCCGTGGGCCTCGACGTACTTTTCGATGGCTCGCCGTGAGTTGTCGTTGTCCGCGTGGTGGGAGACTGAAACCACTTCGAGATCCAATCGGCAGAATGCGAGTTCCATCAGTGCCCCGGCGCGCTCGCCCGAATAGCCCCGACCCCAGAACCGTTTTCGAAGCCAGATACCGAGATTACCCCTGCGACGGTCCCAATCACAGCTGAGTCCGGTGAACCCGGCGATCTCGCCGGCATCGGGCTCGCCCTCACGCGGGCGGACGACGTAGGCAGCCCGCTTGCGGTCGTTCCAATGTGTTTCACCGCGGTCTAAGAACTCCGCGGTCTCGTTGATCGTTTCGTGAGGACTCCACGGCATATACTGAGTAACCTCCTCGATCCCATCGTCCGCAGAGCAGATCCGGTAGCACTCTGCGAGATCGACGTGCTCGTGATCACGCGGTTCGAGCACTAAACGAGATGTTTCGATCCGCTCGGGAAACAGCCCGGACATACACCCCCCTCACGGAACAGTGATAAAAAATCGAGGGATCACTCGAACTCCGACAGCGAGATCTGTCCCGATCGGTCGTTGGGTTTGTCGGTTGGCAATTTCTCGACAGCTTCATCCGGTTCGCTGGTCGAACCGCCCGTTCCGGCCCATCCATCTAAATTCGACTGGGCCGCCGCGCCGAACTCCAGATTTGAAACCCGTACGCCGACTTTCCTCACTCGCTCTCCCTCGAACTCGGTGAGCAGATCGCGAACGACCCGCTTGACGAGCGCGGGATCGTCAACGGGACCGGACAGCGACCGGGCGCGGGTGTTCACGTCGAACGGTGGGGTAACGATCTTGATTCCGATGGTTCGATAGAGGGCGTCCTTCCGGGTGGCGCGCTCCGCGACCGCCTCAGCAAGCGTCAGTACGCGGGTTTCGATTTCCTCCATGTCGGTCGTCGGCTCGGCGAACGCCGACTCTCGGGAGAGGCTTTTCGGAACTCCCTTGGGCGTCACTGCCCGGTCGTCCTTCCCACGAGCGCGGTCGTAGAGATCCGCCCCGCGCTCGCCGAACTCGGAGACGAGGGCATGCCGGTCGGCTTCCACGAGATCGCCCGCCGTCTCGATTCCGCGCTCTCGCAAGGTGCGGGCGGTCACCGGACCTACGCCGTGAAGCTCCTCGATAAGAACGGGTGCGAGAAACTCGCGGATCTCCTCGGGATGGACGACCACGAGACCGTCCGGCTTCTCGGCGTCGCTCGCGATCTTCGCCGTACTCATATTGGGTGCGACGCCGATGCTGGCGATGACACCAACCTCCTCATGAATTCGGTCTTTGATCTCGTGGACGAACTCCTCCACTTCGTTCCACGTCGTTTGTTCGGTGATATCGAGATACGCTTCGTCGATGCTTACTTCCCTGACTGTTTCGGCATGCGTATGCAGAATCTCTCTCACCTCCTCGCTAACCGACTCGTAAAAGGCCATATCGACGGGACGATAGAAGCCGGACTTCTCGATATCGAGATCGGGATCGATCGCGGCGTCTCGCTTTCGAGGAAGTTTGGAGAGCGCTTCGGTTATCGCCTGTGCGCTCTCGACGCCGAACGCGCGGGCTTCGTAGCTCGCGGTCGCGACCGCACCGTTGGTCTCGCCGGATTCGTAGCCCATTCCGACGACGAGCGGCTCGCCTTCGAGGGCGGGTTCGCGAAGGCGCTCACAGGAGGCATAAAAGCAGTCCATATCGGCGTGAGCGACGATCCGATCGGTCGAACGCACGCCCGGAAGCCGCGCTCCCATTGGTTGATATGAGTGTTGAGCCGTGTTAAGCGCCGCGGATCGCTCAGGTCGGAGGCCGACGATGACTGTGGTCGTGCCATACCGTTTTTGATAGAACAGACATATATGATTATATAGCTACTAATCGGAGAAATCGTGTGCCGAAGCCAGTTCGAGGTACGGGGCGAGCAGTTCGATGTCAGGCTGTGTTGTGATCCGTGAATCAGTGACCGTTATCAGCCCTGCGTTCTCCAGTTTCGGGAGATGTGAATGGGTTAGCGACAGCTCGATGCGCTCTCGATCGGCGGTCGATTCGTGGTGTGTAAGCCAGTCTGCAAGGAGGGGAACTGTCGTCGGTCCGGGA
>JADFQH010000284.1 GCA_022561895.1 Methanobacteriota archaeon
AGAAGGGCATGTGGATGGGGGGTCTGCCGCCGCTCGGCTATGACGTGACGGACCGGAAGCTGGTGGTCAACCGCCGCGAGGCCGAGACGGTCCGGCACATCTATCGGCGCTATGCCGCACTCGGTTCAGTCCGGGCTCTCAAGGACGAGCTAGACCGCGACGGCATCGTCAGCAAGCTTCGGGTCGACCGGTTCGGTCGGACCACGGGCGGCAAACCGCTCGCCCGCGGTCGTGTCGAACGCCCGAATGGTACACATCCGCCGAAGCGCTTCTCTCCTCCCGTCTTCGGTCTGTAAGTCAAACGCTGCCATAGGACGTGGTATGTAACCACCTATCACGGGTTAAAACTACCGGGTTGCTTGTCACTGGCTGACGTGGTGCACTCGGGCTGGAAGACAAAGGTGTGCCACCGTATCGAGTCAACATCGACGATTGGTTACAAACAGCCGCCTTCTTGGTGGGATAACGGAGCAAGACTGTCTGTGTAAACCTCAGCCACACAAGCACCGTAGGAGCGCAACGAGCCACAGGAATGCGCTATCCGAGGTTTCGAGACTGTTGCATATCCGATGGCCGCTTCTCTAACTGTCATTAAGCACCATCTTACTGGGGTTGGTCGTAGGCCAGCGCTTGTATCTGGATATTTTCGGGTGTCTGGAGTTGGATCTCGACCGCCTCAAACGGTTCCTTCTCCGTGAGATCAAACCTCCCCTCGCGCTCAATATTGGCATGCTTAACTGTCGCCTTGACGGCGAGTTCGGCCGTTCCCTCGGGAACTGTCGTCACTGTCTCGGTGGTATCGTCAGGAACCGAGTACGTATTCGAGACGATCTCGTCGCCGTTTGCCACAGCCTCGATGCCAACGGTCGTCTCCTCGTCTGTTCGGTTCGTAATCCAGAGATCGAACGCACCTTCTCCGTTACCGCCGTTGATCTCCTCGTCAGTCCCGTTGTCAGTACTTCCGTCGCCGAGACACCCGCTGAGTACGGTTGCGGTTCCAATTGCGATAATGAGTGACCTTCTGTTCATAGTTAGTAACTTCTCATTGTGTTATAAACGTGTTCCTCATATCGATCATCATACTAAATCCAATAGATAACCAACGATGATTGGAACGCGAACGTCAATACGCCTGAGAAGCGAGACGCTATCGAGCAGCGCCTTCGGGATTCATAGCCCTTTTTGCCGAAACGTGCCTTCTCCCGGGTATGAGCAGCGACGAGTTCGACAAGGAAGCAGAACGCGAGAAGCTCCGGGAGAAGTACGCAAAAGAAGAGCAGGACAGAGAGGCGACCCAGCGCATGAGCGAACTCCTCTTGCAGGGCGCGACGATGACCAACAGCCACTGTGATCGCTGTGGTGACCCGATCTTCCGCTATGAGGGCCAGGAGTTCTGTGCCAGCTGTCAGGCCGCGGGCGGCGGGATGGCTGCCGGGAACGGACAGTCCGCGCCGGCCGAGTCAGCTGCTTCCGTCGAGCGCCGTGAGTCGGAGGCCGGCCGCGCGGTCGCCGACGACGAACGAGCCGACCCGGTCGACACCGCCTCCCAGCCCTCGGAGGAACAGGAATCCGACGCGGAGGCCACCCAGTCCGTCGAGACGCGCGAACCTCGCGCCGAAACCCGATCGGTGTCGGCAGGCGAATCGATGCCGGCAGACGGCGATCTCGCGGGTGCGCGCGAGGAACTCGGCCGGACGATCAGCCGGCTCGCTCGCCGCGCTGGCGAAAGCAACGACCCGCGCCGCGCCCGCGAGTTCCTCGAAGCCGCCGGCGAGGCGGCGAGTACGCTCGAACGGCTCGACAGCCGTTAGCCGAGCGTTTCGAGATACTTCGGTGGCACTCGGTCGGTCGTGTAGACGCCCCTTCCGCGCCGGACGATCCTGTACTCTTCTCGCATTCTCGCCGCGTCCACGACCAACACCACCGGATCGCTCGCGTGCCGCCGGCCCACTTCGAGGGCCTCTTCAATAGTCCCCGAGAGGTGGACCTGCTTTCGGCCCATCGGTTTCAGCCCTTCCTCGCGGATCGCCGGAACGTTTTTCCGAGTCGTACCGTGATACAGTTCGTCGGGAACGGGCGTTTCAGCGGGTTCGAGTTCCACCTCGATAGAGTGGCCGTAGGCGGCCCGCACGCGGTCGTCCGAGCGTTCGAACCGCTCCTTCGGGTCGGTGGCGATCACCGCCTCCACTGATTCCGGTTCGGCCCAGTCGTATTTTTCGAGAACCGCTCCAACGAGATCGTCGTAGGCCGCCCAGCCCCGTCCGTCGAGCGAGAGGCCGGCGTCCTCGGGGAAGTGCCTGAGCGCGCCGCTCATGAACTTCGAGAGGCGGACCCTCCTATTATACTGTCGGACAGAGGCTTTGATAGTTTGACGCCGGGAACGGGCTTCGGCGAATCTATCAACCGTTCTGTCCGACAGTATAGCATCGAGAACGATCCGACCCGAGTTCCCACAGACCGGACACCCCCCGCCTCTGAAGTAGCCGTGATCCGCACAGACGCGCGTCGGGGCCATCACTCGACGAGCAACGTCGAGACGCGGGCGTTCTCCTTCAGTCGGATCCCCGCTCCGCCGACCGAGAGCGCCATCGAGTCGAGTTCCTCGACGGTGACCGTCGGATGAAACGCGCCGCGGGCCAGTAGCGCGTCGCGGGGCTGGAGCGAAAGCGGCTCCCTGCCCGAGAGCGTCTCGTTGTACTCGATCAGGTAGCTTCCGGCGTCGAGATACCACCACTGATACTTATCCTCGGGATCGCGCCGCGTCCGTTCGTGGGGCGTCGTCCCGGCTTCCTCCAACTCCCCGCCGCCGAAATCCACCCGTCCCGGTTCCTCGATCTCGTGGACGTCCGCTACAGTGAGATCAAGCCCCCGATCATGGAGCTGCGTCTCCTCGTGGAGCAGTCCCTCGACGTGTTCGGTGATCTCGACCATGCCCGACACTCACGGAGTCCACCGCAAAAAAGCCGCGTCCATCACGATGTTTTATAGCCTTCTTTCCCGCACGTTCCGTGTGATGTCCACGCACAACATGGCCGACTACGACGAGCTGTGCGAGACCTTCGAGTGGGCCGATATCTTCGCCGAAGCCGACTGGAACGCTCCGGAAGAGCTGAACATCGGTCACGAGATCTGTGATCGCCATCCCGACGATCGAGTGGCGCTCGAATACGCCGGTACTGACGGCGAGCGCGCGACGCTCACCTTCGGCGATCTCGAAGCGCGCTCGAACCGTTTTGCGAACGTGCTTTCCGAACTCGTCAATCGAGGCGATCGGGTGTTCTCGTACATGCCGCGCGTTCCAGAACACTACGTCTCGCTCATCGGCACGCTCAAAGCCGGTGCGGTCTTCGGCGGCGTCAACGAGCGCTTCGGCCCGGAGGGGATCACCTACCGGCTGGATGACTGTGACGCGAAAGCGATCGTTACAACGGGGGAGAATCGGGACACCGTTGCTCGCGCGCTCGAAGACGCGCCCTCCGTCGAACACGTGATCGTAGTGGGCGGCGGAAGGGAGGACGATCTCGACTTCCACGAGGAGTGCGAGGCGGCGAGCACCGAGTTCGAGACTGTCCGCACCTCGGGCGAAGACGACGCGCTGCTCTATTACACGAGCGGAACTACTGGCAGGGCGAAAGGTGTACTCCACAAACACCGCTGGATCGCAGGCGTCGCCGCAACCCAGCGATTTGCCGTCGACGTTCAACGGGAGGACCTCTACTGGTCTACCGCTGACTTAGGCTGGCTCACGGGTCCAATAAATTCTTTAGGGGCTTGGTTCTGGGGGACGAGTCAACTCACCTACGAGGGCGAGTTCGATCCCGAAATTTGGGCCGATCTCCTCGACGAGTATCCCGTCAGTGTGCTTTTCACTGTGCCCACCGCCTACCGAATGCTCCGCGAGAAG
>JADFQH010000285.1:0-2197 GCA_022561895.1 Methanobacteriota archaeon
TCGACGGTGATCGCGGAGTCCGCACTTCGACTGCTCGAATCCGGCGAGCTCGAACACCGCGCCCAACATCTCTCGGAGATCATTACAACGACCGAGCGAAAGCTTGCGATCGTCACCCACGAGAACCCCGATCCCGACGCGATCGCAAGCGCCGTTGCGCTGCGGGCGATCGCGAACCATCTCGGCGTCGATGCCGAGATCTTCTACTTCGGGGACATGGGTCCCCAGGAGAACCGGGCGTTCGTGAACCTGCTCGATGTCGAGATGACGGCGGTTTCGCGCAACGACGCCGATATCTTCGAGGAGTGCGATACGACCGCGCTGGTCGATCACGCGATGTTGACCGATACGAACGCCGAGTTCAACCAGTCAGTCCATATCCTCCTCGATCACCACGACGTGGATATCGACCGGGATTTCCCACAGGACATCTCCTTTGTCGACATCCGCCCGCAGATGAACTCCACCTCGACGATCCTCACCAAGTACGTCCAGGAGTTCGATCTCAGTCTGGAGGAATCGGTTGCGACCGCCCTCCTTTATGGGATCCGTGCGGAAACCCTGGACTTCAAGCGCGACACCACGCCCGCGGATCTCACGGCCGCCGCCTACCTCTATCCCTTCGCGAACCACGACACCTTAGAGCAGGTCGAATCACCCTCGATGAGTCCCGAAACCCTCGACGTGCTCGCCGAAGCGATCACGAACCGCGAGGTCCAGGGAAGTCATCTCGTGTCCAATGCGGGCTTCATCCGGGACCGGGAGGCCTTAGAGCAGGCCGCCCAACACCTCCTGAACTTGGAAGGGATCACCACCACAGCGGTGTTCGCCATCGCGGACAACACGATCTATCTGGCCGCACGCTCGAAGGATATTCGGCTCAATATCGGGCGCGTTCTGTACGAGGCGTTCGAGGAGATCGGCGAAACGATGGGCCACTCGACGCAGGCGCGCGTCGAGATCCCGCTCGGGATCTTCACCGGGATCGAAACGAACGAGGACAACCGCGAAACGCTCCTCCACCTCACGGAGGAGGCGGTTCGTCGGAAGCTCTTCGACGCGATGGGCGTCGAAAGCGAGGGCAACGGCTCGTAGCCTCTATCGTCGTCGGGACGCCGCTTTCGGTGGGATTCGACGGACTACACCGACCTATTCGGAGCGATGCGGTTGGGTACGATAATCCCTCTTATGCAACGGCCTCGTCTTCGTTTTCGTCCGCAGCGTCGAGTCGCTCGACGACATCGTTGACCAACACCACGTCGCCAACGGCGCGGACCCAGCGGTAGGGAATGAGGATTCCGCGCGTGCTCCTGACCTGCCTGCCGAACAGCTCCTCGCTCGGGTCGTGTAGGGCAAGGCCAGTAACGATCTCGGTCTCGAGATCGAGTTTGATATCCTCGATTTCACCGACGAAAACACCGTTGGTCGAGTAGACCTCCCGGCCGACGAGCGATGTGATCTCCTGGGACGGTCGCTCCTGATCCATACCCGCACGTCGAGCGGCGGGATATTATATACTGTCGGTTGTAAGTCATTGCATAGCAGCCGCTGACTGTCTACGTCGACTCATCCCACATTCGGCAGCGAATCGGCGATTCGCCACTGCTGTGCAAAGACGATCTCGGCCCACTGAACCGACGCCGGATCGATGCTTTTTACCAGTGCGTGAGTCGCGGTCTCGGCGGACAGAAGAAGATTGACCGAGATCCCAAGCTCCGTTTCGACGATCGCCAGCCCATACTCCGTCTCGTCGATCCGTCGAACCGACAGCCGACCGGTGTCGAGCATCCGTTGGAACTCCGTCGCGTAGGTGGCGATCAGTCGCTCGAGAACCGCTTCCGTGAGGAGGAGCTGTGCGGTCATGCCGTCTTCTGTGATCTTTCGATGATAGATCTCGACGAGTCGAGGGATGATCGTCGGGACCACCGCCCGGACGTGTGTTGCCTGCTCGACAACGGCGGCGTACTCGGTGATCGGCTGCTGTGGTCCGTCCGGGCCCGATAGCGTCACCTCGCTCGAAAGCAGCGAGCTATCGAGCGGCGCGTCAGGGGGCAACACCGCCAATGCACGCGCGAGCTGATCGAAGCGCAGGGTTACGAAGTGATCTACGGCGATACCGATTCGACGTTCGTGTGGCTCGGCCGCGCGCACGATGACGACGAAGCCGGCGCCAAGGGCCGCGCGCTCGTCGAGCACG
>JADFQH010000285.1:2207-3884 GCA_022561895.1 Methanobacteriota archaeon
GTTTCTTTTGGCCGGGCTGGTATTCGTGCGTCGGCTCGACGAGCTGGTGCGTTTCTAGCTCCCTGATACGTCGATCAATTGTCGATCGGGATAGTCCAAACGCTGTCTGCAGCTCGTCTTTCGTACGCGGCGCTTTCGCCATCGTCCGAAGCATCTCGTGGTGACGCACGAGGAGGACGATGACACCATCTCTCCCCTCACCCATTCCCCAGGCTCCTATAACAGATCCGTCACATAGGCGTTTTGGGTCGGATTCAGTCGATTGAATCCGGTATAAATAGACACAATAGTTATATATGACGTTGCAGTTGGCGATCGGTTTTCCAGCCAGTGAGGTAAAGACCATCGCATCCATACTACCTATTGCCGGGTGCCTCTGACAGACCGGCATACGGGGCGACCGTCCTTGCCCGGGGCTGGTCGCCTCTGTTTTCCAATGCTACTGCCTGAACCCCAGCAGTAGGTCCGGTAAATACTTCATGCGATACTGTTGACGAACCTCGTTTTTGCGTTCCCGCTCGCTGTCCCCGGAGCGGGAGTTCACTCGCGGCGAATCGCGGTTCGAAGCTGTGGGATCGGATCGTGTCGCTCCGTCGTATCACCGAGGACGAACAGCTCGATGTATCGGAGATACGCGATCAGCGGGACGTGAATCAGCAACACGAAGACGAAAAACACGAACAGATACGGCAGCGCAAGCGTTCCCAACACTGCCTGTGTGACCACAGCCTCCGAAAGACCCTGGGCGAACAGTACCTCGGAGACGGCGACGCCAAGCGTTCCGAACGGAACGAGCAGCCCGAGTGCGAACAGCGCGCTCACGAGACCGCCGACGATGGCGATGGCGAGCCAGAGAACCCCCGCAACGAGCAAGTAGAGCAGATATTCGCGCCACTGGGCGCCGAGCGTGGGTGCGAACGTCCGCCAGCCCGCAGCGAGCGAACAGCCCCCGACGAGCATGATCGGGACGACGAATCCAACGGTGAGGCGATCGAGCAGCAGTAGCAGCGACACGAGGACCACACCGGCGGCGATCGCCCACGGAGTCGGAAGCGAGATTGCAGCAACCAGCACCGAACCACCGGCGACGACAAAGAGGACGAATCGGAGCGCGAACACCTGCATACCGGGGTGAAATCGCCGCTCGCTTCCGGCGACCAATCCGGCCGACTCGCCGCGAAGTGCGTCTATAAAGACGAACTCGAAGACCGTCCCGACACAGAGAAACAACACGAAAACCAGTGCGGTCACTACCAGTAGCGCGGCGGTGTCGGTCCCCTCGATGGACGCAAGAGCCACCGAACTGTTGTTGAAATCGACGAGAAACGGCGTGATGAGCGTGCCGACAAACAAGACGAGAACCGAAAGACGGAGCCACGTTCTCACTGATGCGTCCGCGAGCAGCGCTTTCGTCGCCGCCACCGACTCGCCGGCCGCCCGAATCGCGTGCCACGTCATAACCGACGTTTCGTGTACAGCTACTTATAACAGTTCTCGTCGCTCGGACGGGGAGAATCCCGTGAGTCATAAGGACGGTTGTAGTCCCTTACCGTTGATCGCTGATCCGTACAGGCGATCAGCGGTAAACAGTTATAGTAGTCGTTGAAACTGGTTGCACACCGCCAGCACGCTGCGGCCAGCGTCCACGACGCTGGCCGCGAATCCGCCGCGCGAGTG
>JADFQH010000286.1 GCA_022561895.1 Methanobacteriota archaeon
CGGGGTCGGCTTCGACGCCGATCTGATGGTCTACCAGGTGTGCACGCTGCTGTGCTTCACCGCCGATTCAGCGGCCGCGATGGTCGATGCGGCCGACGCGGGCGCGCAGGTGGCCAACTACTCGTTCGGTGGGGCTGCGCCCTCCGACGTGGCGCGTCGAGCCGTCGAGCACGCGGACGCTGCCGGGGTGTTGCAGATCGCCTCGGCCGGCAACTCCGGCCAGGCCGACGACGGAGGTTCGACCGTCGGCTTCCCGGCGGCGTTCGACCAGGTGATCGCCGTCGGCGCCACCGATCGAGACGGCGATCTGATCAGCCAGGGCCAGGGCGTGCCGGGCTTCATCGGCACCCTCGATGCCGCGGTCAAGGCGGTGATCGAGGGGGTTCTCAGAAACTACCCCGACGCGGAGCTTCGCGCCCAGCGCCAGACCGAACGGACGAAATCGACCCGACAGACGTTCCGGAGCGCACTCGACGGCGACCTCACCGAGCGCCAGCGCGAGGTGTTACAGGCTGCATACCTTTCGGGCTTTTTCGATTGGCCCCGAGAAAGCACCGGCGAGGAGATCGCTCAGTCGCTCGGCATCACGCCCTCGACGCTCCACCAGCACCTCCGGGTGGCCGAGCGAAAACTCCTCGATGCCTTCTTCGATCGCGAGAAGACGGCCGGTACCTGATTGATTAGGGTGGGTTGTTTTTATATACCATTTCTAATATTGAATCAACTATGGCGTCGAAGATTGGTGGTGCGACACTCGAAGGCGATACGGTGCTGAGAACGCTCTCGAAACCGAAGCGGCGGTCCGTGCTCAAGCAGGTGTGTGATCACGCCGGTCCCATCGCCGCCGAGGATCTCGCAACGGCGATCGCGGTAACCGAAAACGGGAGTTGCGCGGACGAGCGAATGCGCGTGCTTCGGTCGCTTAGGCACGTTCATCTCCCGAAGCTCGCCGACGCGAGGCTGATCGAGTACGATCGAACCAGCGAAATCGCGACCGCGACCGAGCGGAGCACCGATGCGCTTGCCACCTTCGAACGCGCCCGTCTGTAGCACCGGTTGGTTTTAGGTGCGTAGAGCGCGCGCTATGAGTATGGGACTCATTGCACTGCTGAGCGTCGCACCGGTCACCGAAGAGAGCATGGCGGGCGAGGTCGCAAACGCCGTCGATGCCTTAGAGGAGTTCGACGTCTCCTACGAGACGAACCCGATGGGCACGGTGATCGAAGCCGAAAGCGCAGATGAACTGTTCTCTGCCGCACAGGCCGCCCACGAGGCGGTTTCCGGGGACCGGGTAAGTACGTTCCTGAAGATCGACGATAAGCGTGCCGACGATCAGACCGCGAGCGAGAAGGTCGACGCCGTCGAGGAGGAACTCGGTCGCGAGGCCCGAAGCTCGTAGGAATCGACCGTCACGACCAAGGTAGTTCTCCGATAATCGGCCGTATGGACAGTCTCAACCGCATGGCGCTCGAACTCGTCGACGAGGCCATCGAGTTCGCCGACGAACTGAACATCGTCGTCTCGGAACTCGATACGGAATCGACGGTCATCGACTTCGGCGTCGAAGCGGACGGCGGTCTCGAAGCCGGCTTACTGCTCTGTGAGATCCAAACGGCAGGACTCGCGACCGTCCAGACCCGGATGGACGAGGTCGGCGGCGTCCCGCTTCCCTTCGTCGAGTTCTCGACCGACCAGCCCGCCGTCTCCATCCTTTGTTCGCAGAAAGCCGGCTGGGAACTCGCTACCGAGGATTTCGAGGGGCTGGGATCCGGGCCGGCGCGCGCACTCGTCGCCGAAGAAGAGGAGTTCGCCCGCGTCGGCTACGGGGACGCCTTCGAGTTCGCCGTCCTCGCGGTCGAAAGCGAGGAGTTTCCTACCGAGGCTGCCGTAGAACAGGTCGCCGAACTCACCGATGTGGATCCGGGTGCGATCTTTCTCCCCGCGTTCTCAACGGCGAGTCTCACCGGCAGCGTCAACATGGCCGCGCGCGCGGCCGAACTCGCGGTTTTCCGTCTTTCAGAACTTGGCTACGACCCACTGGACATCGTCACCGCGAGTGCAAGCGCACCCGTTTCGCCCGTTGCGGGTAGCGAGGAGGCCGCCATTGGCCGAACGAACGACGCAATGGCCTACGGCGGGCGCACCCACCTCGTCGTCCGCAAGGAGTTCGACCGATTCTCAGAGGTCGCCTCCACCGCAAGCGAGGAGTACGGCCGGCCGTTCGTCGAGATCTTCGAGGAGGTCGACTGGGACCTGTACGACGTGCCCGAGTCGATCTTCGCGCCCGCCGAGGTGACGATCGACGTCTTGGGGGGCGAAACCTACCACTACGGCCGGACGGACGAGGACCTACTCGAATCGAGCTTCGGACTATGAGGGTCAAGCCGGTGCCCGCCCCGCCGGGCTCGATCGAGGAGCTCGAAACGATCCGGGCGGCGGTTCCGCTCGTCCCCGAACCTGAAGAGCGCTGTCGTGAACGACTCGTCTCCCGAACTGAAATCGCTCCCGAAGACACACGGGACTGGTTGGCGTTTCTCCGAGGACTCGGACTCGTTCATGGGGGTGAATCGGGGTTCTATCGCACGCGCGAGGAGCCGGATCTCGAAGACGCACTGCTTTCGGGCGTGTACGGTGCGCGCGAGGTGGACGGGATCCTCGAAGCAAGCGAGCGGGCGCTTTCAGTCGGCGAAACCTTCGAGCGATTCGAGGCGATCCCCCACTGGGAGCGCCATCATCACCGCGACTTCGAGGGGGTTTGGCGCGAGCGGATCGAGCGGCTAGTAGAATGGTTGGTTTTCGTCGGGCGCGCGGAGTGCGTCGAAGCGGGGTACGCCTCGCGCGAAACACAACGCTGATCGGCGAGCGACTCGTGGCGTCGAAACGATGCGATCCCGGAGGCGAACTGACGACGCGGACGACGCCTTCGGATTCGACGATCCCGCCTTCGGCTTCGTCTCGCGGCTGGTCGGCCCGCTGGTCCCCCAATGGCTCGCCCGCCGCGGGCTTTCGGTCGCCGTCGAAACCGACCGAAACGAGTACGCGGTCGGCCAGCCCGTCGAGATCCTGATCGAGATCCGAAACCGGCTTCCAGTTCCCGTCGAGCTTGCCACCGATGGCGGGCGGATCTGGGGCTGGACCGTCGATGGACTACTGGAGGCGAGCGACGAGCGCTACTACCGGTCGGATCGGCGAAACTCGATTGCACTCCGCGCGGGCGAGACGAGAACGATCGAGCGGACGTGGAGCGGCCGGTTCAAGCGGACCGGATCGCCGACGCGCTGGATCGAAGCAACGCCGGGAACCTACGAGATCGGTGTGTTCGTCCCAGCGAGGAAGAAACGGATTAGCGATACGACGACGATCAGCGTCTACCGATCCCGATGAATGTGGCAGGCCGCAAAATGGTCCTGTGTGCCGTACTCGGTCGAAACGGTGTAGTTCGGGCGCTCGCGCGCACAGATACTCGGCTCCTCGAACGCCCCGGTAAGGAGATCTGCGGCCTCTTCCCACTCGTTTTCGGCGATGAGACCGACCGAGCGCTCGATCAGCTCCGCAGGCTCGCCGTCTCTTGGCGCCATATTCCGGGCTTGAGTGCTGCGCTGACGTTTCGAGTCTTGAGCCAAGGCATTCTGATCAAGCTGCACCCAGAGGTAATGAAGCGTATGCGGGGAGTGGTTGATATACTCCACTGTCTCCGATCCCCGGATTTGGGCTTCCGTCTCATCCAGTTCGACCTTTATTTGGTAGTTTGCCTCCTGTTGCCAATAATCAGGACCAGGAGCACCAGTCGCCAATCGCACTTCGCTGGGCGTAGGCAATAAGGACGTTATCTGTTCAAAGTCCGTGTT
>JADFQH010000287.1 GCA_022561895.1 Methanobacteriota archaeon
CCGTCTCCTCGGGCGCAGTGAAGACCTCCCCCGAAGGAAGGTTGTGCGAGTCATACGCGATTGAAGCGGCGGAGTTGACCGCGGTCCGGTTCTCGATCGACATCGTGAGATCCGTCCGATCCTTCTCGATTCGGACCTCGCTCCCCGAATCGAGGATCTCCTTCATCTCGGCCATCTCTTCTGCGAGCGACTCCCAGTCCCGGAGGATCGCGTCGTACGCAAAAGTCTGGTACTCCTCGTAGGCCATCCCTGCCTGCTGGGCGAGGCTCCGGGTGGGGTGGACGGTCGAAACCCAGTCGGTTTTCATTCGTGCGTCCCTGAGTCCTTCGGTCGCCATAGCGTGGGCCTGTCGAACCTCTCCCGGCACGTCCGCGAGCGCGCTGGTGTTCCTGCCGCCGCCGAGGCGAAGGTAGCTATCGGCGTTTTCGATCATCGCCAGCTCGTGTCTCCCACTACTGAACTCCTCGTCGTGAGCCGTGAGGTACGCGCGGCTCACCTCGTCCGAATCGTAGGTCACAAGGAGGTTCGCGCTGCGCTCACCGAGTTTCTCGGCGACGGCGACCGCGAGGTCGTGTGCTCCCTCCGCGACCGAGAGCACCACGTCGTCGCCCGCCTCGACGCGGGCACTCCAGTCGACCAACACTTCGGCGTGTTCGTGAACTCGTTCGTCCATGTCGGACACGCGCACAGCGGGGCCAAAAACGCGCCGATCACGGGAAGACGAGCACGGTCGCCCGCTCGGTTTCTAACACCGCGACCTCCTCACCGCTTTCCGCGCGTCGTTCCTCGCGGACGGCGACGGCATCGGGCGAGAGCGAGACGGTCTCGTCACCGATATCGAGTTCGATCTCGCCAGCCTCCTTTTGCGCCTTGATCTCTGCTGGATCCGCTTCCGACAGCGCGCCAAGCACCGCCCCGGCCCGGTCGCGGAACTCGGGACCGATCACGCTCCGGTCGGGATCGACCTCGACGGGCACGAGTTCGATGTCGGGGCTGCCCGCCTCGACGTAGACGGGGGCGTTGATCGCCTCGCTCAGGTCGTAGGTGTCCAATCCTTCGACATCGCTCTCGGCGTAGATTTCTACCTTGCTGAGATCGGCGTTCAGCGCCATTCCTTCGTCCGACTTCCAGCCGCGAATCGTGCTCGCGACCTCGGCGATCAGCGCCCCCTCTTCTCGGGCTTCCGCAGAGGCCCAGTCGATCTCGACTGCGGGCCAACCCGCGGTGTGAATGCTCCCCTCTGTGCCGGGCAGCTCCCGGTGGATCTCCTCGGTGAAAAACGGCGAGAAGGGCGACAGCATTCGGAGCGAACCCGAAAGCGCCGTATAGAGCGCGTGGCGGGCGGCGTTTCGCTCGCCCGGACGCCCCTCGTAGAGCCGCCCTTTGATCAGTTCGAGGTAGTCGTCGGCCAGATCGTGCCAGACGAATTCTCGAATGTTCCTCAGAGCGGCGTCGAACCGGTAGGCCTCCATGTCGGCTTCGACTTCCCGCGCAACCGAATCGAGTTCGGTGAGAATCCACCGATCCGCGTCCCGGTAGGCCGGCGCATCCATCTCGGGTGTCCGCTCGTCGAGATGGCCGTCGGCAAACCGGCTGATGTTCCAGAGTTTGGTGAGGAAGCGCGAGGCGCTCGTGACCTCCTTGGATTGGAACTGGATGTCACTGCCGGGCTGGCCGCCCAGCGCGATCGCCTGTCGGAAGGCATCCGCGCCGTGTTCTTCCACCACTTCCTCGGGCTGGACGAAGTTCCCCCGCGATTTCGACATCTTGTGGCCGTCTTCCCCGAAGACCATTCCATTAATGAGGGCCTGCTCCCACGGTTTTTGGTCTTCGAGCGCCGCGGTTCGCAGGATCGTATAAAAGGCCCACGTTCGGATGATGTCGTGGCCCTGCTCACGGAGCTGGACCGGCGAGAACTCCGCCTCGGGCCAGCCCGCGACGTGCAGCGCCGAGATCGAGGAATCCATCCACGTATCCATCACGTCCGTCTCGCCGGTCCAGTTCTCGGATCCACAGTCGGGACACGCCGTTTCAGGCGATTCGCTGGTGGGTGTGACCGGCAGTTCCTCGGTGTCGGCAACGTGGACGTGCCCGCAGTCCGCACAGAACCACGCCGGGATCGGGGTCGCAAAGACGCGCTGGCGCGAAATCACCCAGTCCCACTCCATCCCCTCGGCCCACTCCTCTAGTCGAGCGTACATGTGCTCGGGAATCCACTCCACCTGTCGAGCGTTCTCCAGAATCTCCTCCCCGTTCACCCGGATGAACCACTGCTCCTTCGAGAGAATCTCTATTGGAGTATCACACCGCCAACAGCAGCCAACCGACTGTTCGACCGGCTCCTCGTCCTGCAGGTTACCGCTTTTCTGGAGTGCCGACGGGATCCGGTCCTTCGCTTCCTCGATCCTCAGTCCCTCGAACTCGTCGGCGCGCTCGTTCAGGTGGCCGTCCTCGGTCAGCACAGTTCTCAAAGGTAAGTCGTACTCGGCCCACCAGTCCACGTCCTGTTTATCCCCAAAGGTACAGATCATCACCGCGCCGGTGCCAAAGTCCGAATCGACCTCCTCGTCCGCAATGAGTTCGACCTCCTGCTCGAAGAGGGGGACCTCGAACGTCTCGCCCACCCGATCGGCGTACCGCTCGTCGTCGGGCGAGACCGCGACCGCAACACACGCCGGGAGGAGCTCCGGACGGGTCGTCGCGATCTCGATTGCGTTGTTTTCCACAGCCTTGAATCGGATCGTATAGAGGGTGCCACCTCTATCCTCGTTTTCGACCTCGGCGTCCGCGATCGCCGTCTCACAGCGCGGACACCAGTTGACGGGGTGTTCGTCCCGGTAGACGTACCCACTCTCACTCATCTCGACGAAGGATTGCTGGGTTTTGCCCCAGTACTCGGCGTCCATCGTGCGGAACTCGTGGTCCCAGTCGTGGGAAAACCCAAGCAGGCCCATCGTCTCCTTCATCGCGTCGATCTGGGATTCCGTATGCTCGATACAGAGTTCGCGGAACTCCTCGCGCGAGACGTCGGTGCGGTGAATGCCGTGGTTCTCCTCGACTTTCACCTCCGTAGGTAAGCCGTGACAGTCCCAGCCCTGCGGGAAGAGTACGTCGTCGCCCTGAAGCCGGTGGAATCGGGCGGCAAAATCCATGTAACACCAGCCCAAGGCGTTTCCGATGTGGAGGTTGCCCGTGGGGTATGGCGGGGGGGTGTCGATAACGTAGTCAGGGCGCTCCTCGTCGTCCGCGTAGCGATACACGTCCTCCTCGGTCCAGCGCTCGCGCCAACGGGGTTCGACGTTTTCAGGGGAATAGCTATCGTCCATATCGTGAGTCTCTCCAGTGAGCGTAAGTGAATTGCGCTCTGTGGTTTCGAAAGGACTTATCGACGTACTACCGGCGGAGCCACGCTCATGCTCGAACGGAGCAGTGGTGTTCTGATAAAGCTTCGCGTCCCGCCGAAGCGACCACTCCCTGTGGACCACAACAATTGCCGGGTCCGCAAACCGGGGCTAGACTCGGGGAAACTCGGGTTCTAACAGCCCCACTCGTCCTGCCAATCCTCCATCATCCCTATTTCCTCTTCCTGTACCTCGATCACGTCCTCCGCGAGATCGAGGACGCGGTCGGCCTGTCCGTCCTGAAGAACGTCTTCTGCCATCATGATCGCTCCCTCGTGGTGGTGAATCATGTGCTCGACGAACAGACAGTCGAACTCTTGACCGTCGAGACAGCGGAGTTCTTGCATCTCCTCGTCGGTCATCATCCCCTCCATCTCGTCGTGGTCCATGTCGCCATGATCCATCTCGTGATCTCCCGGATCCACACCGGCGTCCTCAAGCCAGTC
>JADFQH010000288.1 GCA_022561895.1 Methanobacteriota archaeon
CGTCACTGCGTTCCGTAGGGTTCAGAGCAAGAATGAAATGAACGCTCTGGTGGTGAAGCGGACGAAGTCCGCTGATCCTCAGAGCGTGGAGTGAAACGACACGCTCTGGTGGTGTAGTCCGGCCAATCATATTGCCCTCTCACGGCAATGACCTGGGTTCGAATCCCAGCCGGAGCATAGTTCTCAGCGAACGAAGCGAGTGACGAGCCGCGTCCATCGGGTGTTTTGTGACGGAGAAGTACACCGTCAGACGGAAACTGTCGAAGAGTTTCACTTGACCGGTGTAGCGAGATACTCTCTCCCATTCCGTCCGACAGACTATTCGTAATTTGTGACCTCATCGACCGGAGGGGTATGCAACAAGTTGACAATGGTAGAGATCGTGTTCGGTAGTATGAACGATCTCACAGGCTTTCAGCGGGACCTGTTGTACACAATTACGGGGCTAGATGATCCACACGGGTTAGCGATCAAGGATGAACTCGAGGAGTACTACGAGAAGGAAGTGCATCACGGTCGGTTGTATCCGAACCTCGACACGCTCGTTAACAAGGGACTCGTCGAGAAGGGCGTGTTGGACCGGCGGACAAACGTATACAAACTCACCGCGCGCGGCCACCGCGAGATCGAAGCACGCCGCGAGTGGGAAGACACGTTCGTCAGCGACAAACTCGTCGCATAGTACGCTCCTCTTGTGGTTCACCCTTCACTCGTAGACTCAACCGATAAGCGGCGGCTCCGAGCGAGGGAAGACGACGATAGGGTGATCGTTCTGCGTGATCAGCGAGATGGCGGTATCCCCACTGAGTAGCTTCACCCAGCGCGAGCCGGGCCGCGCGATGAACCCGATCGAAGTCGCTTCGGTGGTTCGAGCGAGATCGAGTATCGAGGGGGCGATTGTCGGCCCGTATCGAACCTCCGTTTTGACCGGGACGTCGTGTTCTTTCGATTCCGCCTCGACAATCCCGAGCGTCTCGTCCGCGATCTCAGCCATCGCTTCCGGCGAGGACTTGTTTACACCACCCGGATTCGTTTCGATCACGTACGTCGCGATCACCTCCCCGTTTGCGTTCGCGATATACGGAAGCGCAACGGCACAGGTTCGGCGGGCGTCGTCGACGTCGGCGACGGGCAGGACGACCCGACGAAGCAGATCGGGCGAACTCATACACACCGTAGAACCTCGAACGGCATAAACAGTCGGAATGCATTGAGTATTTAGAGAATATAATCACTCTATATTCGCTAATCAGTAGACAGGCTTATTACCCAACACTCCAGTAGATCAGTATGGTGATTCAGTGAACACGCGACCCTCCGAGCGATACCGCAATCTGTGTTCTGACACCATCGAAACTGCAAGCGTCCTTGGTCGATACTCGCAATCAGTATGAACAAGACAACGACGGAGCCAAACGGAAGTAACAACGAAACGGAGCGAACGCTCGTCCCGGTAGACGGATCCGAGTTATCGTTCCGCGCGGTCGAACACGCCTGTATCGAGCATTCGGAAACGGAGATAACGGTCGTTCACGTGCTCGAATCACCGACATCCGGTGTGTACGAGTCGCTGACGGGTGGTTCGTCAGGTGATTTCGAGGACAGCGAACGAGAACGCCGTATCGAGGTCGAAAAGCTGCTCGAGGAAGCAACGGCGCTCGCCGACGAGCACGGGGTCTCGGTCTCGACCGAAACCCTCTCGGGCAACGTTGCAAACGCGATCCTCACGTACGCAGAAGAGAACGAGATCGATCGAATCGTCATCGGGCGAAGCGGCCGGTCGAGCATCGAACGAACTCTTCTGGGGAGCGTTACGGAGTCCGTCTCCGATGGAGCGGAGATCCCGGTGACGATCGTTCGATGAATCGGCCACTGACCGAACCCCGACTGACAGAGACAAGACTTCTCAACTGATATGACGCTCCATACGACACTCGACGCTACTCGGTTCTCGATTCTCGAACTCCTCCCGCTCGTCACCCGCCCCTCGCTCTCGCCACCGTTCGACAATCCGGTTCTGATCTTCGGGCTAGCGATGGTCGTCTTCCTCGTTGCGCCGCTGGTTCTCCAGCGCTACCGACTCCCCGGCATCATCGGCATCATCATCGTCGGTGCGGCCATCGGCCCAAATGGGTTAGGTTTGCTCGAACGCGGCGAGACGATCGAACTTCTGGGCGAGGTCGGGTTGATCTATCTGATGTTCATCGCCGGTCTCGAAATCAATCTCAATCAGTTCATCGAGTACAAGGACCGAAGTATCGTCTTCGGCTCGCTTTCGTTCGTCATCCCGCAGATAATTGGGACCGTTGTCGGGGTGTACGTACTCGATCTAACGCTCGCAGCAGCGGCGCTCTTTGCGGCGATCTTCTCCTCACACACTCTCTTAGCGTACCCGATCGTCAACCGACTGGGAATAGCCAAAAACGAGGCGATGACCGCAACGATTGGGGGAACGATCCTCACCGACACCGCGGCATTGCTCGTGCTCGCGGTCGTCATCGCCGCACAGGACGGCGTCCTCGATGCGGCGTTCTGGACCGAACTCGGCGTGGGTCTGACGCTGTTTTTCGTCGGCGTCTGGATCGTCGTCCCCCGACTCGGTCAGTGGTTCTTTAGAACGCACGACGAGGAGAGCTACTTCGAGTTCCTCTTCGTGATGGCCGTGTTGTTCCTCTGTGCCTTTCTCGCCGAGATGGTCGGCGTCGAACACATCATCGGGGCGTTTCTCGCCGGATTGGCACTCAACCGACTGATCCCCGAGACCGGGCCGCTGATGAACCGCATCGAGTTCGTCGGCAACGCCCTGTTCATTCCCTTTTTCCTGCTCTCGGTCGGGATGCTCGTCGATGTGGGCGTCTTCACCGAAGGGCCGGATACGATCGTGATCGCTAGCTCGCTCGTCGTCATGGTGATCCTGACGAAGTTCGTCGCGTCGTGGGTGACCGGGCAGCTGTATGAGTACACTAACGACGAGGTGTTGGGGATGTTCGGACTGTCGGTCGGACAGGCCGCGGCGGCGCTTGCGATCGTCCAGATCGGGTTCGACGCAGGCGTTCCCGGTTTCGATCAGAACATGATCAACGCCGTCGTGTTGATGATCCTCGTCGTGAGTCTGCTCAGCCCGGCGCTCGTCAGACGCGCGGGGACCGCGCTCGTCAGAGCAAGCGAGACCGAGGAGTACGACCCGAGCGACACGCCACAACGAGTCCTCGTTCCGGTTTCGGCGGAGTCCGAGCACCGCGAATCGCTGCTCGATCTCGCCTTTACGATTCGGGACGAGCGGGCAGAGGAGCCGATTCACGCCCTCTCCGTGGTTCGCCCGGATCAGGACACGTCGACGGAAGCGGACGTCGCCGAGGCCGAAGAGCGCCTGACTCATATGGAGGAGTACGCCGCCGGCGCGGAGGTGCCGATCGCCGGACATACGCGAATCAACCACAACATCGCGTCGGGAATCGTCAGCGCGACGGTCGAAAACCGGATCTCGACCACTATCATCGGCTGGGACGGCGCGAGTTCGCGCGGCCAGCGCGTTTTCGGCCATATCATCGATCAGGTGCTGAGCCGGACGAGCCGACTCACGCTCGTCAGCCGGATCCGAACGCCGATCAACACCACCCAACGAATTGTCCTCGTCCTCCCGCCAGGAATCGATCACAACGACGGGTTCTACGAGGCGCTTCATACTGTGAAACTCCTCTCCGAACAGACCGGTGCGCCGATCCACGGACTCGCCATCGGGGGTAACGCAGAGCAGTACGAGCGCCTCTACGGGATGGTCGAACCCGAAGCGCCCGGCGAGTTCACACCAGTGAAAGACTGGA
>JADFQH010000289.1 GCA_022561895.1 Methanobacteriota archaeon
GCCGCGGCGCAGACCGCGCCGACGATGAGGTTTCTCCAGACCAGATCCGCGACGATAGCGACGTAGGCCGCGAGAACGCCGTACTCCAGTTGGATGCCGAAGACGTAGGAGATCCCGAGGAGGAAAACGAGTGTGCCCGAGAGTTTGGCAAGGAAGGGCGAAAGCGTCTCGCTGCCGCCGCGAAGCGAGCCGGAGACCACCACGTAGAGTGCGATAAAAAAGGCCGCGATCCCGTAGGTTCGCGCGAATTCGGTAGCGTACTCGATGGTCGCCGGATCGCGCGTAAAGGCGAGGACGAACCACTCCGCCCCGGCGACGAGGACGAGACCCAGTCCGCCAACGGTGAGCACGCTGAGCGAGGCGGCCGCCCACCCATCAAAATACGCCTTCTCGCCCTCACCTCGGCCGAGGGACTGCCCGGCAAGAATACTCGCGGCCGTGGCGTAGCCCCGCGAAAGCGGCGAGGCGATCTGCTGTTCCATCCGCCTACCGATGTGGTAGGCTGCGTTGACTTCGGTTCCGAAGGCGAGAAGGATCGCGTTGAAGGGGAACTCCGCGACGACTTCGGTGAGTCCCTCGCCGACCCGTGGCGCGCTGATGACGACGAGCTGTTTTGCGATGGTGAGATCCGTCGGACGCACGAGGGACAGTTCGCTTCCCGGACGGGCAATTGCGCCGACGAGGATGAGCGCTGCGAGCGTGTCCGAGACGGCCGTCGCGGCCGCGATGCCGATCACCGAGAGTTCGGGAAGCGGACCGAGACCGAACGCGAGGGCCACGGTTCCGACGATGTTCAGAACGTTTGCGATGCCGTTTGCGTACATCGGCGTTCGGGTATCGCCGGTGCCTTGGATCGAGCGCGAGGCGATCAGCGTGACGTGATAGGCGGGCGCAGTGAGCAGGATGATCGTGAGATACAGCCCACCGATCCGGATCACTTCACTATCGGCTCCCAGCACAGAAATAGCGCTGTAGCCAAAAAGCAGACCGAAGACGAGAAAGGGAATTCCGGCGAGTACACCCAATAGAAGGGCTTGTGAGACGGCTTGATCCCTGTTTGTGCCCGCTCCGCTTCCGGTGTCCTGACTCGATAAGGCAATCGCGCCGTCGCCGACGCCGAGTCCGAGCCACAGCGGCAGGCGGCCGTAGATGTCCGCGAGACCGATCGCGGCGACTGCGGCTGGTGAGAAAAACCCCGCGACGATGATGTCGGTGGTACGCATTAACGTGCGCAACACCTGTTCCGCCATCACCGGCCACGAGAGGTCGAACACGCGTCTCCAGACGGAAAGAACACGAGTTCGGAGGCCGACGGTTTCGTCCACCCTTTGAGATACTTCCGGTGTCCGTTTGAACCTTTATTTCCCTTACTCGAAGAGCTTTTCTCCACTTTCGATTCCGCCGATCCTCTCGTAATCCTCTGGATCGAGCCGGAGATCCGCGGCCGCGAGATTCGCTTCAAGATGTTCCATACTACTGGCTTTCGGGATCGAAACGACGTTTTCCTTCCCCGCGAGCCACGCGAGACTCACTTGCACAGGAGTCGTTTCGTACTTTGTTGCGATCTCTTGGAGTTCAGGGTTCTCGAACACCGCTCCCTGTGCGAGCGGCGAGTACGCAACGAGTGCGTGCCCGTCGTCGCGGGCGTACTGAAGGAGTTCGGACTGTTGATAAAGCGGATGCATTTCGACTTGATGGGCAGCAATTGGGCTATCGAGGACCTTTCGAGCTTCGTCCAGCTGGTCGGTCGTGAAATTGCTCACTCCCACGTTCCCGATCAGCCCCTCTTCTCGGATCGAATCGAACGCCGGGAGCGTCGTTTCCGGATCGTAGGTCTCGATCGGGCGATGAACGTAGAGCAGATCAACGAAATCGACTCCGAGTCGGTCGAGACTTTCTTCTGTACTTCGGCGAACGTCCTCGGGCGCGAGGCTGTCGGCCCACACTTTCGTTGCCACGATTAGTTCCTCTCGGGGGACGTCTGCCTGCTCGATTCCCCTTCCGACCACCGCCTCGTTGTCGTAGATCTGTGCGGTGTCGAGATGGCGATAGCCGAGTTCGATCGCGCGAGCGATCGTCTCCGACTCTTCGATCCCCATCGTCCCGAGCCCGATCTCTGGAAGATCCATGTTCGAGTATCGTTTCAGGCCGTGGAGTGGCTGTCGGAAACGGTCGGGTTTTAGTCCGCAGCCGAGTAGGGGCGACAATGCGGTGTCGCGCGTGTCACTCGGAACTCGACAAGCCGGGCGATTACTGTCTGGTCTGTCGATCACAGAACACTGAGTGTGTCGTCTGTGAGATCACGCGCGAGCGCGTGACGCTGACGATGCTCGACGGCGAGGACGTGCTCGGAGAGACGACGATCACGACGATTCCCGAATCGGGCGAGCGAACCGAAGTCGTCGAACGGCGAAACTTCGCGGGTCGAGTGGCCGACGAGATCAGGAGAAAGCGTCCCGAAGCGATCTATGCCGCCGGAGACCGGGGAATTCTCGGGGACATTCGAGGTGAGCTACATTACGATTTTTATCGTGTCACCGAGGAAAACCCTATTGAAACGGTGATCGAGCGCCGCAACGAGCCGGCGTTGGCGGTGGTCGAAACCCCGCCGAAAGAGAAGATCGGCGGCAGTCACTCGACGCTGATCGGGGGGCGAAGTGGGATGAAGGTGATCCATCTCGTTGCGGGCCACCCCCACGTGAAGAAGGTGATTCCCGGTCCCATCGACGCCGGTGGATCGGGATCGCAATCCGGGCTTCGTGCCAAAGCGACTCGCGCGGGAAAACACGGAAACGTCCGACTCCTGCTTCGTGACGGGTCGAGTGTGCAGGAAAATCGTGTGGTGACGACCGCGCCGGATCGCGAGACCGGCGAACGGGTTCGGGCCGATCTGAACGAGCTATTGGATGAAGAGGGGTTACGGTAGCAGCCGCCCCGCGAGCAGTAGCATGGCGAACGCGGCGACGATGACCAACGCGCCGACCAGCAGTCTGAGTACTGAGCGCTTGAGTAGGGCGTTCGGGCCGGTTCCTTTGGGTATCACTCCCGCTCGTTCGGCGAGAAATTCTGCGGAGAGCACACAGACCATGATCGCCGCCCCGCCGTAGAGCGCCGGGTTGATTCTACTGAAAACCGGGACCACAAGCGGTCCACCACAGATAATGGCTGCGGTCGCAAGTACCATTGCGTGCCGGACCCACCGCGTCGTTCTAAACTCTGAACCGGAGAGACCACTGCGCGGGGGAAGGTCGAAATCGTGTTCGGACAGGCCCGTGCGAACGCGGTCGTACTCCGCCCTCGGAACGACGAACGAGTCGGGGTCGGTCACGTTCGTTCCCCTATAGGTGGCGTCTACGATGACGTGACCCGGTATCGGAGAGGCGGTGAGCCGTTCGACCTTCGAAAGCTCGACACCGGGGTCGTCAGGTGCGACCGCTGCTGTAAGCGGATCTCCTTTAAAATCGATGTTCGGGGTTTCGATGGCGATCCGCCGACGGGCGTGATCCAGTGTGTAGCGGGTGGCGATGTCGCGCTGTGAGGTGAACCAGACCATCAAGAAATAGATGAATGAAAGGAAAAGCAGGGTGTAGATCGCGGGTACACCGATAAGCGGATAAGCGACGAGTGCGACCAGAGGCGGCAGTCCGATAATGAGCGCCCAGATCCGCGGGTTCATCGAGGCGACCGCGATCCAGCATCGAAGCGGAAACTGGTGGAGCCGTCCGAGATCGAGCTGCCACTCGATTCGCTGGCTGTGGTCCTCTCGAACGGACATATCAACGGATTTCGACAGGTGAACAATAGCTA
>JADFQH010000021.1 GCA_022561895.1 Methanobacteriota archaeon
GCTGGACTCACTTTTGAACGGCAACCTCAGTATTTTCTGGGACAACCTGAAACACCTGGTCCTCCCCGCAACGACCCTGATCTACATCCAGATCGCCCTTTTGGTCCGGATCACGCGGTCCTCGATGCTGGAGGAGTTGGGCAAGGACTATGTCCGGACGGCGCGGGCCAAGGGCGTGATCGAAAGGGACGTGGTCAACAAGCATGCCCGTAGAAACGCCCTGATCCCGGTCATCACCATGTCGAGCATCCTTTTCGTTGGGCTCATGCGCGGGGTGATCATCACGGAGACCGTCTTCAACTACCCCGGCATCGGACGATGGGGGGCGGCGGCGGCCATCCAGCTCGACATCCCGGGCGTCATGGGGTTCGCCCTTTTGACCTCGGCGCTCTTCCTTTTGGGGAACCTGGCCGCGGACTGCATGTATGCCCTCGTAGATCCGCGTATCCGGCTGAAATGAAAAAGGACGATTCTATTCTCAGGTCGATTTGGAAACGGCTCAGGAAGAAGCCACTTTCCCTGATGGGGCTCGGCCTCATCGGCGCTTATGCCGGGGTGGCTATTTTTGCGCCGCTTCTGGCCCCCCCGCCCCCGAACACACGCGACGTCTACCTCATCCCTCAGGATGGTTACAGCCCGGATCCCCGCCCCCCCAGCCGGGAACACCTCTTTGGGACCACGGAGCAGCAGTACGATCTCTATTACGGGATCATCTGGGGAACCCGGAGCGCCTTCAAGGTCGGCATGCTGGTGGTGCTGGTCTCTCTGGCCGTGGGGATCCTCGTCGGGGGCTTCTCGGGATACTACGGCGGTTGGATCGATGAGGTAATGATGCGGATCGTCGACACCATCTTTGCGTTCCCAGGGCTCATCCTCGCGCTGATCATCGTCGCCGTTCTCGGTGGCGGTTACTGGCAGCTCGTGCTCGCGTTTACGCTCTTCGGATGGGCGAGCTACGGACGGCTCATCCGCGGTGAAGTGCTCTCGATCAAGGAAAACGAGTACGTACTGGCGGCGAAAGCTCTCGGCGCGAAGGATAGATCGGTGATCTTCAAGCATATCATCCCGAACGCGATGCCGCCGCTGCTCGTGGTCGCCTCGCTCAACATCGGGACCGTCGTCATCGGTGTCGCGGCGCTTGGCTTTTTGGGACTTGGCATGCCGCCGGGAACCGCAGAGTGGGGCACGATGCTCGATGAGACTCGCACAACCCTGATTCAGGGTCCGGAAGGCTCGATCCCATGGTGGGCAACGGTCTTTCCCGGTCTTGCCATCTTCGTGTTCGTGATGTCGATGAACCTGATCGGCGACGGGATCAACGACGCGCTCGACGCCCAGGAGATCGGTGCCGGAGAGGCCGGCGGGGCTGGAGGTGATGCCTGATGGCACTGCTCGAAGTCAACGATCTGACCGTCGAGTTCTACACCGAAGACGGCGTCGTCACCGCGGCTGACGAGCTCAGCTACCGAATCGAACGCGGCGAGAAGTTCGGCGTCGTCGGCGAGAGCGGGGCTGGAAAGAGCGTGACCGCCCTCTCGTTGATGCGCCTCATCGACAGCCCCGGTCGGATCGCAAGCGGCGAGATCCTCTTTAATGGACAGGACATCCTGAAAATGACCGAAGAGGAGGTCCGTTCGATCCGCGGCAACGAGATCGCGATGGTGTTTCAGGACGCACAAACCGCGCTCAACCCCGTCTACACCGTCGGCGAGCAGATCGCGGAAGCGATTCGACACCACCTCGACTACGACGACGACGAAGCGCGCGAGCGGACGATCCAACTACTCGACCAAGTCGGGATTCCGGAGGCAGAAGCCCGGTACTCGGACTACCCCCACGAGTTCTCCGGCGGGATGCAACAGCGGGCAGTCATCGCAATGGCGCTGTCGTGTGATCCGGATCTGCTCATCTGCGATGAGCCGACGACCGCACTCGACGTGACGATCGAGGCCCAGATCTTGGATCAGATCCAAGCGCTTGCGGACGACTTTGATACTGCCGTTCAGCTCATCACGCACGATCTGGGGGTCGTCGCGGAGGTCTGTGACCGTGTGATGGTGATGTATGCGGGCAAACCGGTCGAAAAAGCCCCCGTCGAGGAGCTGTACTACGATCCGAAAATGCCCTACACGGTCGGGCTGATGAGTTCGATTCCGCGCGTCGGGGACAGACGCGAGCGCCTCCAGACGATACCGGGGACGATGCCGGATCTCGTCGAGCTACCGCCGGGCTGTAGCTTCCATCCCCGGTGTCCGTTCGCAGAGGACGCCTGTACTCGAAAAGAGCCACCGTTAGTCGACATCGACTCGGGGACTGAGGCCACGTTAGAAAGCGAGCGCGCCGCGGCCTGTCTCGCGTACACCGGCGATCTCACTGGCGATCTCGACTACGAGGTCACGGTTCGAGGCTCCGAATCGGAGACCGAGCCATCGTACACGGAGCGTGATCAGAATGTCTGAACGAAACGAAGAGCCGATTCTCCGGGTAGAGGGATTGAAAAAGTACTACGACACCTCCGGGGGGTTCATCGACACCCTCCTGGGTCGCGGCCAGTCGGTAAAAGCCGTCGACGGGATCGATCTCGAACTGTATGAGGGTGAAACCCTCGGTGTCGTTGGTGAATCGGGTTGTGGAAAAACCACGCTCGGGCGCTCCCTACTCAGGCTCATCGAGCCGACCGAAGGATCGGTTACCTACCGCGGAACCGAGCTGATGGACGCCTCCTCGAACGAACTCAGGGAGCTTCGCAAGGACCTCCAGTACATCTTTCAGGACCCGTTTTCGAGTCTGAACCCTCGGCTGACCGTTGGTGACATCATCGGCGAGCCGCTCGACATCCACGGGATCGCCGAGGGTGAGAAACGGACCGACCGGATCTACGAACTCCTAGAGATCGTGGGACTGAACCCGAGTCACACGCACCGCTACCCCCACGAGTTTTCCGGTGGGCAGCGCCAGCGCATCGGGATCGCCCGCGCGCTCGCGGTCGATCCGGAGGTGATCGTCTGTGACGAGCCGGTGAGCGCACTCGACGTGAGTGTGCAAGCACAGATTCTCAATCTCTTGGAGGATCTCCAGGACGAGTTCGGTCTCTCGTACATCTTCATCGCCCACGACCTGAGCGTCGTCGAACATATCTCGGATCGCGTCGCGGTGATGTACCTCGGCGAGGTCGCGGAAGTCGGCGCGACCCCGGAGGTGTTCTCACCGCCGCACCACCCCTACACGGAGGCGCTGCTCTCTGCAATCCCCGAGCCGGATCCCCTCTGGCAGAGCGAGCAGATCTTCCTTTCGGGGACCGTCCCCTCGCCGATCGACCCGCCTTCAGGCTGCCGATTCCACACCCGGTGTCCCCGAATCATCCAGCCCGAAGGGTACGATCTCGACCAGGCGGTCTGGCGGTCGCTCCAGAACCTCAAACAGCGGACTCGGAAAGCAGAAACCCTCGAGCCCCTCACCGCGACCGAAGAGGACGAACGAACCGAGCTAACGGATCCCGCCGAAGTGTCGAGGGGAACTCTCGAGAAGCTGGTTCGTGAGGAGTTCTCACTGCCACCACGGCTGGGTGACTCACGGGCCGAAACCGTGTTTTCGGACGCGGTGGACGATCTCCACGACGGGGAGATCGAGCGCGCACAAGAACGGCTCGAAGAGAGCTTCGTCACGCCCTGTGAGGAACACCGCCCGGAGCAGATCCCGACGGGAGATACCCACCGGATCGCGTGCCTACTGTACGACGAGCGGTTCGACGAGACCCATGCCCGTTTTCCCGTGGACGGAACCGACGACGCGGTTGCCGACGACTGATACGGACCTGCTCCGAAGGCTTTAGTCCGTATAGCGCTTTTTGCAGGTAATGCGCCGGATCTACGAATCGGAGGCGCTTCATCGGGACGACAGCGATGGATTCTCGCCGAACGAACGCTCCGACACCAAGCTACAGGCGATGCGATGGGTGAACGCAACTGCAGTAAGTCGACGGATTCTCCCCTACTGGCTGCGTGATCGTGCGATTTCGATGTCAGTTTCGGTACCGAAAACCGAGTTTGCGCTCGGTGAACGGATCCCATTTCGGATTACGATGGCGAACTCGATGCCGTTTCCGATCACGTTCCGAACGCGCTCGCCAATCCCATGGGTATGGCACGTCGACGGAATGGACGACGCAGCCCGTATTTCGGTTCGTGATCCACCCGAAGAACGAGGGGAGTTCAGGTTTGATCGCGGCGAGCGAAAGCGGTTTACGAAACAGTGGTCACAGATGATCCGGGTTTCGAAATCCGAGTGGGAGCCGGTCGAACCCGGCGAGTATACGATCGGTGCACGGCTCAACGTCGAGAACCACTCGAGACGAAAGCTGGAGGCCGAGACAACGATCGAAGTCGTTCCGAGATAGAGTTTGAGAGGATCGGAAAGCTCGAATCGAGAAGACCCCTCCAATCAGGGCTGAACGCCCGTCTCGTCCCCGCGCAGTTCGAGGTCGGATGGATTGAACTCCAAGAGTGGCTGCTCGCACTCGCGACAGCCGATCATGAAGACTTCGTACGTTCGACAGCAGGACTCTGTCGTCTCCTCGCTCAGGTAGATCTCGCCAGAGCAGCGTGGACAGCGCTCGTAAAACGATCGGAGCGATTTCAGTATCCCGAGACGCTGGGTGAGCGGAACCGCCAACCAGCGTTCGGTCTGCTCTCTGAGAGAACGATCGGCGACGAGATCCGCAATCAGTGCCGCCTCGGATGGCCATTTTCGGATCCGCCGGTCGATCTTGACGGCGGGATACTCCCGGTCGAGAACGGTTATGGAATCGGATTCGGTGTCGAACAGACTGGCGATTTCCTCGGGATGAGTCGAAGCTTCGCCAGCGGAATCCAGTCGTGTGTCGAGACGGCGGGCGAACTCGTCGGTGAGACAGAGATCCTCTTCGTGTTCGCACGGCCCGACAGCCCCCACGTCGAGTAAGAACTGCTCGGGGTCGACGGCGTGTTCCTTTTCGTATTCGAGTGATTCGACGGTTTGCCACGCCTCCTCGTCGTTTTTCGTTTCCTCGACCGGGTGGGTGTCGAACAGCGAGAGGACTCGCTCGGGAAGGTATCGCTTTGTGAGCGTCGGAGTCCCCGGAACGAGATACCCACGGAGATAGATCGCAAGCAGGGATGTGACGAAGACGACTGCGCCGAGCGGGAACGCGATCAGCGCTACGAACGCACTCATCACGAACGCGATAGCGACGTTGACGATGGTGCAGGGAAGACACCGATTCTCGCCCGTGTATTCGGGCTGCCGGAGCCGTTCGAGAACCGGCGTGGGAGACGTAGACATACTAGATGTATACGATTACAGTGATAAAAATATGTGCCGTTTACGAGGGGACGGTCCGACTGGTTCATTGTTGTTCGTGAGCTATACTTGATCATGGAACTGAACATGCGGGCGGTGGCATACGGCTTCGTCGTGAGCCTGCTTATCGGGCTTGTGGGTGGGGCAGTCATTCCGGGAACGGACATGACGATCCCGGCGCTCGGATGGGGGCTCGCCGGTATCGTCGCCGGATTGGTTGCTGGCTACGTCGCCGGCGGAACCATCCCCAACGGGGCGATCCACGGCGGTCTCGCGACCGTTATCGGCGCGTTCGTCCTGCTGATCGCAGTATCGTTCCTCGGCGTGCTGTTCGGGGGACTCGTTCCCGCGGTTGGCCTGCTCACCCTCGGGGTGACGCTGCTCGCCATCTACGCGATCCCCGGCGCGATCGGCGGCGCAGTCGGATCCTGGGGGAAGGGACGACGGGCGAAACCGACTGGCCGTCCGGCGGCCTGAGAAGTCGTTTTTCGATCGAACTGAACTGTTTGTACCGTGGAGGGAGCAAATGGGAGATTTGAACCACGGTCGCAGCTTCGCTGCTCCCTGCTTCAAATCGACTCGTCGTATTTTCGAGACTCACGGACTCCTCGCTACGCTCGGAGTCGTTGTTCGTCCCGAAAATAGCGGGAGGTAGATTTGAACTACCGATCTGTGGGTTATGAGCCCACCGGAATCTCCTGGCTATCCCATCCCGCTACCAGTTTCTACCGGAGTGTCGTAGTTAAGGGTTGTGATTCAGAAATCGCACTCCGGCGTAGCGATGCTACGGGATAAACAGCTTTAGAGATCGGCGACTCACAAGGGGTATGACGCGACTCGCACTGATCGCTCACGACGAGAAAAAATCCGCCCTAATCAAGTTCGTCCACACACACGAAGACCGACTCTCGACGTGTGATCTCATCGCGACGGGCACGACCGGCAAACGGATCAACGCGGACACCGACCTCACCGTCGAACGAATGGCTTCCGGTCCGTTAGGGGGGGATATGATGATCGGCGCGGAAGTCGCAAAAGACGCCCTCGACGGGGTGATCTTCCTTCGCGATCCGCTTCGCGCCCAACCACACGAACCCGATATCACCGCCCTTCTTCGGATCTGTGACGTACATGATACCGCGCTTGCGACGAACCTCGCAAGCGCGGCCTGTTTGATCGAGGGCGTTTAGTAGGGCGTTACGCCGAGGGTTTGCCGCGCTTCTGAACGATGTCGACCGCGTCGGCGTCGAGCGTTTCGACGGTGAGGAAATGCGGGACGTAGTTTCGCTTCTCGAAGTCCATTCGTTCGTCCTCCGTGCCGATGACACACCACAGTTGAGGGCGCTCTGGGCCGTGCCAGTCGCCGTTTCGCGTCACCGAAAAGAGAACCAGCTCCTCACCGTCGTACTCGATGATTCCGTCCTTGCGGACGCCGGGGTCCCCGTGAATGATCAGGCGCTTCATGCGCGAGGTTTCGGCGGATGGCGGATTAAGCGCTTCGATGCTATCGATCATCGCGGCGTCAGTGATACCGCTCGACGCAGCGTAGCTCGAATTTCATATGTGGCACAAAAGACGCATTATCAACGCCAGAACGATCGACAGCCCTTTGTTCGCAAGCGTGATAGTCCCCAGAAATGAATCGTTTCCTGCGTGCGATCACCGCGGGTGTCGCAGCGACGACGGTAATGTCGCTTATCTTTCTGTTCAGTCAGGTCCAGACGCGATCACAGCTCGGCGCACCGGAGGCCATCGCCCGATTCGTTGGTCTGCCCGACCAGCACGTCATTGGCTTCCTGATTTTCGCTGCCGCCGGCGTCTTCGTCTGGCCGGTCGTGTTCGTCCTCGCCAAAGGAGCGCTCGCAGCGCTTCCCGGTGGAAACGACGCAGCGATGCAGGGAATGCTCTTCGGCCTGCTCCTCTGGGTTGCCTTTCTCGTTCTCGGGACAGGGGAGCTGACGTGGCCGTTCGTCCTCCTCTATCTCTTTTTCACCCTCGTGGGCCATCTGGCCTATGGGTTCATACTGGGATTCGGCTACGAACGAATGGGGGCCTCTCGTACTGCGGTCGAATAACACCTCTCCGTAAACGAGCGCTTTAGATCGGAACGATGACCGCGACCCGGCCGAGCACGAACGCACCGGCCGCGAGGAACATGCCGTATTTCAGTCGTTGCTGGCCCGCTGTAGGATCGTGAAAGCTCGTGTACGCCGCCGCGAGCATCAGGGCGTTTGCCGGGAGGACGGCAAGAAGATAGACCACGCCGAGTGACCCGAACAGATACGGAAGCGGGCTCGCGAGCACGGCGACGAGAAGACAGCAAACGCCCGCCCGGAGTGCGGGTCGCTTGCCGATCGCGATCGGCAGGGTGTTCAACCCCTCTTCGCGATCGCCTTCGAGATCCTCGACATCCTTGATCACTTCCCGTGTGAACGTCGCGAGCGCCGCGAGCACGAACAGCACGCCCGGTGTGGCGGCATCCCCGACCGCCGCCCCCCCGAACAGAAAGGTACTGCCGCCAAGCGCGGCGACGACGGCGTTTCCTACCCCCGGGAGTCCTTTGAACAGCTGTGTGTACGCAACGAGGAGGAGGAGATTGACGAGGGCGATGGCGATCGCAAGCGCTGGAAGAGTGAGTGCAAGGGCGACCGCACCCGCAAAAAGTGCGAGGCTGAAGACGAGCGTGCCCCTTGGAGAGACCGCGCCCCGTGGAATCGGTCGGTTTGGCTGGTTGATTCGGTCGATTTCGCGGTCGAAGTAGTCGTTGATGGCGTTTCCCGCGCCGGTTGCAAGCACCGTTGCCCCGGCAGCGGCCGCCGCCGGAACCGGCGAGTCGAACAGCCCGCCAGCAACGAAGGCCCCGATGAGCGTCAACACGCCCGCGGCGACGGCGTTGACTGGTCGTGTGAGTTCGAACAGCCCCCGCACAGCCCCGACAGCCATACACGGGTTCGACGAGGAGGGGGGATAAAACACCCGTCTCAGCGCTCGGGATCTTCGAGGGCGTCGACGAGCGAACACATCTTCGAGACGACTGTCTCAACCAGCTTCTCGCCCGTCTCGGCGGTTGCGGCGGTCGGATCACCGAGATTTCCCGTTGAAGTAAGCTCGGCCATCTCCTCGGCCGAGAGCGCCCAGCCCACTTGATTGTCCCCGAGCGCGTCGTAATCGGTCAGCGGGAGTGGCTCGTGGTCGATGGACGTGGCTTTCGCCCGATCCATGGAAACGAGGTCGGGAAACAGCGCGAGCATCATGCTCGTCTCGAACTCCGAGGCGTGAAAGGACAGCTCTGTCCGGCGGATCTCGCGGGCAACGTCCTCGAAGAGGGTTACCAGTGGGACATGGAAGGCTCGCATGTCGTGCTCAATTCGCAGGTCACGCACGACGATCTCGAGTTCGGGGTCCTGGACGAGGTAGTGGCCGTTTACGAGCAGGACGTTCTCGATCCCCCATTCGCCAGCTGAGCGACAGACGTCCCGGACGTACCGGCGAAACGTCTCGCTTTCGACGGTGACCGTTCCCGGCTTGAACGTGTGGTGCGGGCTGACGCCGTAGGGGATCGATGGCGCGAGAAGACAGGAGCTTCGTTTCGCGACCCGTCGACAGATCGCTTCGGGCATGTAGGTGTCGACGCCCAACGGCAGGTGGTGGCCGTGCTGTTCGGTGCTGCCGATGGGAAGCAAGAGTGTGCTCGTCTCCTCGATTGCGGCGTCGAGTTCCTGCCACGTCAGCTCGGCGATCTCGTAGCTCTCGGGCATATCGGTGATTTTGCGGGTTTGTACGTAAGTGATCTCACTCGAATTCGGCGGCTCCTCCTCCAAGCCGATCTTCCTGATGAGCAATGCAGACCGATCGAGCAGTAATGATCTGAGATATACGCATACTTTCCCGAGCCCCCACTCACCTGTTGTCGGTTCGTTTAGTCAACGATCGTGCCCCAAGGTAGAGAGCGGTGACAATCGCTTGAACGATAAATACCGCAAGAACACTTAGGGATTATCGTCGCCAACCGGATCGTTTCTGCCACTCGCGCGGTCTACGCCAGTCGGTTAGTAGACGGGAACTCTATGACGCTCTACGATACTCCCTAACTGTTTACGACGAACAGGGCGGCAATGCTGAAGATAAATACCACACCAGCTACTAGCGCTGGTGAACGTCGATTGTAGTTCTTCGATTCGCGGTAGACGAAAGCTGCGATAGAAGCTTGCACAATGACGTAGAGAGGGACACCGATTCCGATTGCAGCCATATCGCCCTCATTTATCGCATTTCGCATATATGTTCGGGCAGACCGCGAACTTTTGCCAGTCGTGTGCGTACTCCGGGTATGTCCCCTACACGGCGGGCGATCCTCCTCGGGCTCGGTGGCACCACCGCGAGCCTCGCGGGCTGTCTCTCGGGCGACAGCGAAACCGAAGCCGATCCCACCAGTATCGAAGTCGAGGAACTGCTCACGAATCTCGACACGCCGTGGGGTATTGCCTTCGGCGAGGAGGGGATCTACCTCTCGGAGCGCCCCGGTCGAATCAGTCTGATTGTCGAGGGGGAGCGAGAAACGCTGTTCGAACCCGAGGTGACGGAGGACGGCAAGGGCGGCATGCTCGGGATCGCACTCGGTCCGAACGAAGAGTTTCTTTACGCGTACTACACACTGGACGGTGAAAATCGGGTCGTCCGGTACGACCTCAACTCCGGCGAGGACGAACCGATCATCGAGGGGATCCCGGCGGCAGGAATCCACAACGGCGGGCGAGTCGCCTTCGGGCCCAAAGGCGACCTCTGGGTGCTGACCGGCGACGCCGACGACGAGGATCTGGCACAGAACCCCGAATCGCTCGCCGGGGCAGTGTTGCGACTGACGCCGGAAGGCGAGCCAGCAGGCGAGACCGATCTGCCCGATCCTCGCGTCTACACCTACGGCCATCGCAACCCACAGGGGATCGCGTGGCTCGAAGACGAAACACCCGTCATCGCGGAACACGGCCCCAGCGCGCGCGACGAGGTGAGTCAGTTAGAGGCGGGGGAGAACTACGGTTGGCCCGAAGCGCGCGACGGTGAGGAGTATCCAGATACCGATTTTTTCCGGCCACTGGTCAACACCGGCCCGGACGTGACGTGGGCACCCGCAGGAATGGTTTACTACACCGGCGAAGAGATCCCCGACTGGCAGGGCCGACTACTGATCGGCGGACTTCGTTCCCAACAGCTCATCACGCTCTCGCTTACCGAACCCGACGAGGAGCCATCCGAGGGAACCGTCTACGACGCCGAATGGTTGGATGATGCCTACACCGCGACGACCACGGCCGCACTCGGTGGCGAGATCGGCCGGATCAGACAGATCGCACAGGGTCCCGATGGCTTGTATGCGATCACCTCGAACCGGGACGGCCGGGCACACGGCGAGTTCCCGCGCGATGAAGACGACGTACTCGTCCGGCTTTCGACTTAGCGTTCGTCGCGTTTTTCGACCCGATAGGTGACGCCGACATCGCTCGTCGAGAGATCAGCGCGCCGCCGACTGGCTTCTCCGTGGGTTTCGAAGGGACCTTCGACCACCGTTTCACCCGTCATGATGTAGTACTCGCTCATATTCGTTCGTTTCACAAACACACACATATCGATTTCGTTAACCCACGAACTTGCAGGCAGATGCAAGCCAAATCGTTAGATGGGTCTATGGGTTGATTTATAACAGAGAGCCGAAGCGACCGGGTTGCCCGGCCGTTTCGTGAACAAGAGATAGCGGAACGTCGACCGTCAGCTGGTTCACTCGAAGTCAAGGTAGACATATGGGTCAATCACAACGATCATCCGAGTCAGAAGGGGAACTGCGTCCACAACTAACCGCGAGAACCGATGTCCCGCCGACGAACGACGCCGGTGAGTACGTCTGCAGTCGGCGCTGTGCAAACGACACGAGATGTCTTATAACCGTCTCATTGCCGTTCATATCGTGCCATCAACACGATCAGTCGGAGCCTGTTATCGACGACTCGGCGTAGCCGTCATCGAGGATCCTCCGTTGTTCGATCGTCTCTACTATTACAGGCGCTCGAACAACGGTTCCACACGCCATATACATACGTGTTGGGCCCTTACTCGAACCTATGGGGACGGAGACCGCGACGTTCGGCGGCGGCTGTTTCTGGTGTACCGAGGCCGCGATGAAAGAACTCGACGGGATCACGTCCGTCATCTCGGGCTATGCGGGCGGATCCACCGAGAACCCGACCTACGAGGCGGTCTGCTCGGGAACTACGGGCCACGCAGAGGTCGTACAAGTCGAGTACGATCCCGACGAGATCTCGTACGACGAGCTACTGGAGGTGTTTTTTGCAACCCACGATCCGACACAGCTCAACAGACAGGGACCGGACGTGGGAACGCAGTATCGCTCGATCGTTCTGTATCACGACGAGAAACAGCGCGAGCGAGCCGCGGCGTATATCGAAGCGCTCGACGAGGAGTATGCCGACGATGTTGTGACCGAACTCGACCCGTTAGAGCGGTTCTGGAGGGCAGAATCGCACCATCAGGACTACTTCGAGAAGAACCCGAACGACGCCTACTGTCGAATGCACGCCCAGCCGAAGGTCGAGAAAGTGCGCGAGCGATTTCAGAGCAAGTTACAGCAGGTCTGAGGCGGTAGTGGAAAACCACCGGAAAACGAATGGGCGCTGCAGGCTCCAGTTCGACTGTCGAACGGATTGACCTTCCAGGCGTGAGGCGGCCGAAATCGGATATCTCAGAACGGGTGTCCTAAGGGGGTTCGCTTGAGAATGATCGAAGAGACTGGAGCCCATCAACTGGAGACTGGTCAGTATATAGTATACAAACAGCGTCAGCTATAGGGATTATCGTAACCAGCCGGATCGTTTCTTGCACTCGCACGGTCCACGTCGGTTGGTTAGTGGACGGGAACTCTAGGAGTCTTTACGAGTATCTCTATAGAACGTGTAGCCGTCTGAAAAATCAAGGTCGTTGGTCGTCGCTGTGAACGACGAGTATGTCTCAGAATTACTGACGGACGACGTTCGCCGCGCGAGGCCCCTTCGGTGAGGACTCTATATCGAACTCAACCTCAGTACCTTCCGTCAGGTCCTCACCGCCGACATCCTCCATGTGGAAGAAGACGTCTTCGTCGTCGTCGAGGTCGCCATCGTCAGTCGAAATGAAACCGTAGCCGCCTGTGTCGTTGAAGAAATCAACATTACCGTTTGCCATTACAAACAAATGTAGGGCCGAGTGCGGTATAACCCTTCCGAGGGTCAAGTTACCACAACCCTTCACGATACGTTCGCACGCTCATCCAATAGTTGATTCTAAAATCGGTCTGAATAAAACGGGCCATTCGGACTGACCTTATACGCTATCCTCAAGACAGCGTTTTGGCAGAATCTGTGTCATTCGGACGTGCGATCCTCATCCACCGCAGAAAATGGCGATCATCCCATCGGCGATTGGTTTTCTCGAACGCGATCAGTTTGGTTGTACGCGAATCCCGATGACAACCACTCTCTGATTCAAATCCTTTGTGATCCAGTTTCACCACTCGCCGTTCGGCTCGTGGCAGAAACATGGGCGCTGCAGGCCTTGGGCACGCGGCGTGACAGGCCTTCCTTTTGGCTATTTCGGGCGTTGTAGCCGTTGGTTCGGAGTGGGCAGTACCCGGGATTCATGGGATTCGCTTGATCGAAGACAACAAACCATGAGTCTCGAACCAATCGACGCCGAAACCGCACTGGAACTGTACCTCGCGGATAAGAAGAACGAACTGTCAGAAGCCTCTCTGAAAGGGCACAAATACCGTCTGGGCCACTTCGTCCGCTGGAGTAACGAACAGGAGATCGAGAACCTCAACACGCTCAACGGTCGTCAGCTTCACCGCTATCGGCTCTGGCGACGTGAGGACGGTGACCTCAACAAGGTGAGCGAGAAGACGCAGATGGACACACTACGCGTGTTCATTCGATGGCTGGAGTCCATCGACGGTGTAGAACAAGACTTGAGTCAGAAGGTACTGTCGCCGTCGGTCACGCCAAACGAGAACTCCCGGGACGTGATGCTGGACAGCGACCGCGCCTCGGAAGTGCTCGCTCACTTGGAGAAGTACGAGTACGCCAGCACCGAGCACGTCGCAATTGCGCTGATGTGGCACACGATGATGCGCGTTGGCGGCGTACACGCGCTCGACGTTGACGACTACAATCCAAATGACCAGTGCATAAAGGTCCGTCACCGTCCAGAGACGGATACACCGATCAAGAACCAAGGAGATGGTGAGCGGATGGTCGCACTTTCGGATCAGGTCTGCGATCTCCTCGACGACTGGTTGGAAACCCAGCGACCACCAGTGACGGACGAGTATGGACGAGAACCGTTGTTGTCGTCACGGGAAGGACGCACGAACAAGACTACGCTTCGGGCCTACGTCTACCGCTGGACACGTTCCTGTGCCTACAGCTCCGAATGCCCACACGACCGCGGACCCGGTGAGTGTTCGGCAATAGGACACGATACCGCCTATCGCCGTCCATCGAGCGTGAGTCCTCACGCAATTCGCCGCGGGAGCATCACTCACAGCTTGAACAGCGATATGCCGGATAAAGTCGTTAGCGACCGAGCGAACGTTAGCCAGCGAGTCATCGAACAGCACTACGACCGACGTACTGAGCGAGAGAAGATGGAACAGCGGCGGGAGTATCTAGACAACCTGTAGAACTTCTGTATCGAAGGAGTACCGACTCCCACTCTTTGATTTTTTGGAAGGCTTTGATATCTAACATCAAATATACTGGAGATCAGAGACTCCAGAAACGCTCACCGCCAACCTCGAACGACGAAATTCCGTCTAAATCCTCAAGGCGCTGAACAGCTTCCTGGCGTGTGACTTCGTAGACTTCTATCACTTCAGGTGTGGCAACAGGACCATGCTCCTGGACGAAGTCCTGTACTTCCTGGGGCTCCTGTTCGTCTATTCCTTGGAACGTGAACTGAGTCCTGAAGTCCGAGTATCGGAGACGACCATTCTTGGGGACTGACTTTCCCTGAATCTTCATAAACGTGAATGGAAGTTCGCCACGCTCACCCGTCTTCAGTTCTACCCCGTTCAGGTCCTTCTCGAAACGCTCCAAGTCTAATCCGAGATCTGAAGCTAGGTCAACCAGGACTTCCCGATCATTGATATCACGGCCAGCTCCAACACCCTCCCGCCACATCTCCCGGATGTAGTCTACTCCACGACGCTGCTGGGTGGCTGCCTCGAACGCCTTGTTGACCAGTTCTATCGAGTCCGGCGGGTCATTATCCCAGAACGAAGGATCGACCGGCATACCAACTTGCTTAGCGTCTATCCATCTCTGCTTCTCCTGCTTCGGATCGAGTTCACGGACAGGTGCCGGTTTGTAAAAAAGCTCAATCTCCTCACCGTAGCACTCCTCTACACGCTTCATCACCGGCTGGACACCCCACGACATCGCACTCAACGCATCGACTTCCTGGACTACGACTACGGTATCATCTTCCTCATCGTCTTCGTCATTATCGTCGTCGTCCTCTTCGTCCGTGCCCTCTTCAGCGTCGTTGGACTTGCCGACATCGTCCTCCGACTCTATATCCGGCTCCTCGGTATCTGAAGTCTCAGGCTGCTTCTCTTCCTCACCTTTTTTTCCATCACCTGCTTCTTCCCCGTCTCCAGCGTCTTCGCCTATAGGTGGCTCAACGATTACACCGCCACCGCCTCCACTACCGGTCGAGTTGCCAGAGCCAGCAGCAGGTCCAACACCGGTACCGGAATCATCGCTTCCTTCATCGTTTCCGCTGAAATCATCTACACCGGTCTGAGTATGGTTGTCTGTCGATTCTTCATCCTGCGAGTCATCGTCTCCCGACGAACCTCCGCCACCGCCGCTGTACGAACCAAGGAATACGAACATTGATCAGTTGGCCTCCTTCTTGCCGCTGAATTCGTTCATAGGTCTCTGCTCCTGACCATCGTTAACGGAAAGTTTGGCTTCCCGGCTTTCTTTGAACTTTGGCCATAGATCCTTCGAAAGCCCGTTCTCCGTAGAATAGGCATCCTTCCACTGCCGAAGTCCCGTCGCTCCACGGACACGCGGAGCAAAATCCAACAAGTCGTCCTCCGCGAGCCCCCCTATCAGAAAAACACTTCCCATATCTAGGGCGGCAATAGAGTTCCTGACGTGCCTTCTGAGGACGTTGATTGCGTTGCCAGCATCACCTCCAGTATATTGGACGGCGTAAAACGCGAATTCCTCATAGTCGAACTCATCGTAGAGCTCTTGGTATTCAACGAAGTGTTCGTACGTCCAACCCTTGTTAGTCGGGATCAGACGGACATCCAGGTCGTACTCGATCACCTGTTCCTGCAGGTATCTCACATGGTCGATATAGGCGTTAATAGCGTTTTCCTGAATCTCGTCATCCATCCAGTTGTAGCTGTAGACCACGTCTGGGACGTAGATCGCGGGTTGCGCCATCTCCAACAAGTCCAAGATTTCCTGTAAGGTGCGTTTATTCACCTCGTCGTCATGCTCTGTTCCCAGGATGATCGGGACATGCCATGGCTCCAGTACCTGGCCCAAGTTCCCGTCCCGCTCAACGACTTCCTGGGCGTCCGAGAAGTTGATTACCACGTACTCAACGTCCCGGTTGCCGTCGAGCCATTCCTCGTATTCCTCGTCCGGAAGTTCAACTCGGGGATGAATGCCTCTAATCGGCTTGTAGATCCGGTGAGAATTAACCGCCTCATGCAGTGTTTGCTGCCCTCTACCGACCTCTCGAGTGTCTGCTTGCGAACTCAAAGTTTGCTCTCCGTCTCCTGGTGTGTATTCGTATGGGAGACATGTCAGGATACGCGCTAACCTACCATATAACTATCGCCGCAAACCGGAACTAGGGTCGCCTAAACACCCGAAACGTGGGTTTCACAGAATTTTGATGGGGTTCAGAAATTTCGATATATACCCGATAGTTACTTTTGATATCTGGAACAGAGTGAGAACAGATAACCACTGATATCGGGTTTCGGATTGTTGCCGCGTATGCCGGTCTTTTTGACTACTCGTCTCGCGGCCAGTCGTCCGGCAGACGGGACAAAGTCGCTTTGATCGTGAAATCGTCCAGTTCAGTATATTCTCGTAACCAGTCGGCTGCCGAAATGTGAGCATCTTGTCCGTTTGGGATGTATATTCCATCTGGTGACCGCACGACGAATGAGAGGCTGATAACCTCGTTTTCGAGAGTGCGTTTCAGTTCGTCGTGATCCTCTGTTCCAGCGACCAACCGGATCAACTGATCGCTTGGAACTGGTGATCCCCATGAGTGACGGCGAGCCAGTTTCCATACGAACTTCGCCGCTTCGTCCGACATTTCGCCAAACTCCGTAGTCAGCCCACTTATAGACGATTTAAACGGGATGGACACTTGTGTCCAATAGGTTTAACACACTTGCAACCCAATACTCGAACACCCAACGCAAGTCCCATGTCGACCCAAAAACCACCCACCGACGATCTGTCGATGGACGAGCTCCGTGATGAGTACCCGAGCGGCTGGCGAATCCTCATCCAAAACGAGAGCGTCGGGTACATCCTCGATGCGCTGATGGATGCCCTGCCAGGAACCGAATATACGAAATCCGAACTCGCCACCGAAGCAGGCGTCAGCCGCCAGTCCCTGTACACGCATCTGGATTTGCTACTCGCACTCGATATCCTCGACCCCGTCAAGAATTCCTCCCCGCAGCGGTATCGCGTGAATCCGGACAGTGAGTTGCTCGGTCTTCTTCACCAAGTGAACGGAACAGTCAATCAGCGGTTGTCTGGTTGAGGCGTCTCGACAAAAAGAATCACCAGTATCACAACGGGTCAAAACCAAGAGGGTCCTATAGTCTATTTTCGCAAACCATCACGACCACATCAAGATTAGAAGGTCTCGGAGGGAGAAACAGAAATTCAGATACGTTCTTCTGGGACCGTTACGCGTTCCCCCGATAATCTCGACCGTAATCCTCGTAGTTCTCGATAGCCTCCTCGACACCAGGAGTTAGGTATAATTGTACATTCTCGCTTTTGACATATTGGATGAAGGTCTGATACGCCTCATTCTCTGTGCCTCCGATTGCGCGTGAGCCTGTGTGCGCTCGCACTCGACGGCCATAGACGG
>JADFQH010000290.1 GCA_022561895.1 Methanobacteriota archaeon
GATGGTTCCCGAAGTAATGCAGCGTCGTCCCGCCAACGCCCGCGACCTGCCAGATGAACATGTTCTGGGGCTGGTTGCGGAACCACGGCGCGCGGTCCCGATCGGCCGGACCCACTCTGAGTTTGCCAGCAACGGGATCGTTCATCGCCTGCTCCCGACGATGGAGCTGTTCGTCGAGCAACGACCCGTCGAGGGCCGCTGGATCGGAGCTCTGTGTTGCACCCGGCTCCTCGTGGGGGTTTGGCCACTCCTCGTTGCCGTGCCACGGACCCGCTTCTATCACCAGTACGTCACGCCCTTGTTCGCCGAGTCGCCATGCGAGGGCGGGACCATCCCCGCCCGCACCGATGACGACGACATCGTAATCACTCATTGTTAGTAATCGTTCTCCTGAAAGCCATCCTCGCCGAGTTCGAAGACGCCATCGCCCGGAAACTCTCGAAGTTCCGCGTAGCCCGCGGCCGGGCCCGGATAGCCGGTCTGTTCGTGACTCTGTACCCCGCCCTCGAAGACGCGCTGGTTCGGCGGGTCGTTCTTCGTCTCGCCGTAGCCCGACCATTCACTATAGTAGCCGAACTGGACGAAGCCGTTGACGCCGAAGACGACGAACTTGAGTATACCCAGGTGGGGGAACACGTCGCCGATGGCGTCGTGGACGGTGTCGATAGCGCTCCCGTCAACGATCGACTCGAGCGCCCGAAGCCGGTCGTTGGGTGCGAGCTGTGCGTACAGCCCGCCCGCGGCGAACTCGTCGCTCGGTTCGGGCGATTCCTCGTTGTTGTCGCGTGCGAGCAGCTCTGCGGCTACGACATCGAGCGCGACGGCGACGATCTCCGCATACGGGTAGTTCGGTCGTTCGAGGGTGTAGACCTCGCTTTCGAGTTCTTTGACCACCTCGAACCCCTCGCCGGTTTCCTCGACCGCTAGGGTTTCGAGCGGTGAGAGGTCGAGATCCAGTCCGACGAGATCAACCGTCCCCGTCAGATCGTCCACCAACAGCCCGCCGACGAGGTCCGAGCCGCCGGTCCGGAACTCGTGGAAGTTGTTGAACGACCAGATGAGGTACTCCTCGAGGTCAACTGCCAGCGCACCGGGTTCGTGCTCCTCGCCACGGTCGATGGCGACGTCGGATGTCTCGGGGATCATCGCGTCAACGACTGCCCGGAAGGTGTCCCGCGTATGCGGGTCGGTTTCGAGGTCGATCTCCTCTGCAGCCGTTGGTTTCGGGGCGATCACGCCCAACCCGGCGAAACCGGCCATCGCTTGGAGAACCGGTCGCCGGGGGAGTCCGCGTCGGTCCTTGTCGTGTTGTTGCATACGCTGGCGAACGATACCGAATGGCGGGATTGATCAATTGTCCCGAATAGATTCGGTAGATTAAAACAACAGTTTTTGATTCGAACAATATGAACGATCGGCCCAACGCCCTGTCTACGCGGTCTGTAGCCTTGGATCAAGAGAACACATCGGCGTTGGGTACGGTTTTCGAATCGATCTCTTGGTCCCATGGTAAGCCCTCCTTACCGCTCGTTCCCTCTGCATAGTAATTGTACAAGCGACCAACATCACACCCGTCCATGAGATCACGACGGACCTATCTAAAGGGATCGGGGGTCGCCCTCGCGTTCGTCCTCGCTGGCTGCTCGGATACCGAGAGTGCCGGGGACGAGAGCGCTGAAGACGAGGGGACCGAACAGGAGGAAGCTCCCGCCGAGGAGCCGGAGCCGGAAGACGCATCCGACGACGATGCCGAGGACGACACCGATTACGAGGAGATCGACCGGGGGGACTTAGAAGCACTGACGCGGGCGGCCGTCGACGAAGCGCTCGAAGAAAGCGACACCGCGCCCGAAGTGGAGGGCACTAACTCGGGAGACGAAACTGCGGACGAGGACCCCGACAGAGCGGACGACGAAACGGACGGTGCTGTCGACGAGGGGGGCGACGAAGCTGACTTCGAGGAGGACGAAGCGACGGATGACGACAGAGAAGGGAGCGAGACGGCCGACGAAAGCGAGCAGGGGACGGATGAACAGGAGATGAGCGATGAGCAGGATGCGAACGAGAGCGACGAAACCACCGGGAACGAAGGGGAACCCACACTCGACGGGACGGTGTACGCACAGGTGGACTACGATGGAGAGTGGGTGTTTGCCTACTCGACGCCGAACCTGACCAGTTCCTTCGACAGGTCGGATCGACAGACGATCGAGATCGACACCGGTCTCGATGTCGTCTCCGTTGCGGTCCAGAAGGCAGACGACAGCAACGAGGAGTTGGCGACGCTGATCCTCATCGATGGACAGATCGTCGCCGACGCCACAACGACCGACTCCTTCGGGATCGCTCACGCGACACATTCGATCGACTGACGTTCGATTCACTCGCAGTTCGCCGTCCGTATCAAAGCCGCGTGTACAGCCCCGAGTTCGGATCGAGAATATCGTCCGCTTCCACGCGAAGCGTCCGCGAATCGATCCGGGTGACGCCCGTCGCCACCGGGAGAACGTCCCGAAGAAAGGGGACGTACTGTCTGAGCCAGCCTGCGCCACGGTCGATCTTCGAGATCTTCTCCGGCTCGTAGTATCTGATTTCGAGGGTGTACGGCGGCTCGATTCCGGTGTACTGCGGGATATCCTCTATTCGACGAACTGCCTCGCCAGCACCCCGTCGAATCGCCGCAGAAACCTCCGACCCGCTTCGGTGCTTCGCGGATTCGAGACCCGTTCCGTGTTTTGTAGTGGTGGTCTCGATCTCCGGGACGAACTGTTTTGCTTCGAGAACTGCCTTGTCATCGCCCGAGAGAAACACTGTTGGGACACCTTGTCTGCCCGCGAGCAACGCCCGGCAAGCGAACTCGCCGACGAAAATTCTATTTAACTTATAATAATCGACCGCGAGCGAGGAGTAGGTGTGACAGAGCGGTGCGTCCGGCGTTCCCGCCATCGCGTGCTGACCGACGAACAGGAGGCCGTCATACCCATCGAGATGGAAGTACGGCCGCCCGTCTCGCAGATAGTTCCCACCGTCGATATCCGCTTCCCGAAGCCCGCCGCTCCCGTGGCCGTCCCAGACGTCGATTACTGCTTCGGGTGCGTTCGAACGAATACCCGTGATCGCGGCGTTCACCTCGCAAGCGAGCTGGTCCATCGCGTCTCCCTTCTGTTCCTCTCGACCCGTCCGGGTTTGAGAAAAGGAATCGACCCCGGCAACCCCCTCCAAATCGGTGATCACGAGCAGCTTCACTGTGCTACTTCGCTCGGTCGGCACGGGAAATATACTGTCGGTTCTACCTGTGTCCATGAGTCTCGCACTCCCAGTACGGCGAGTATCGTGAACGACGTACAACCGACAGTATACGCTTCGACAGTGCTGCGTGGATCTCGACTTCGATTGTTCTGTCAGCGACTCTCGTTAGACCAAAGAGCCTCAACTCTGTCTTCGATTGCTGCAAAAACCATCGATACGACATCACGGTAATCGGTCGAAAACGTTGTATCAACCGGTTCACCAGCACTTGGTGGTGGATGAAAGTGCGCTGGTGAGCTGTGCGTGTTCGCGTGGCGATCCCACCGACATTGCCATACGTCGGATTCGTGGGTTTCGATGTAATGAACGTTGAACCACCCGTTTCGATACCACTGTATCTCGATGCGGACCGACTCGACCGCCTGCGGATATCGTTCCTCATCGATCGTGGCAACGAGCTGTGTCTGTCTATCCCGTTTCTCGTCGATGTACTCGACAGTTCT